>CAZAGL010000019.1:0-16375 GCA_964484435.1 uncultured Caulobacteraceae bacterium | reverse complement strand
GTGATCTTCTATCAGCTTTACCAAGCCTATCTCGGCCTGCCGGCGCGCGTGGAAACCTAGAGGCGCGTGCACACTTAAGCGCGAAACGCTTCGTACAAGAGATTGAGCGCCGTCATTGCGAGGAAGATCGCGAACAAGCGGCGCAGCATGAGGCCATCCAATCGGTGCGCCAGCCGCGCCCCCATGGGGGCCGTGGCCATGGCGCAAACTGCCAGCAAGCCAAAACCCAGCAGATTGACATAGCCCAAGGAATACGGCGCGCGCCCGGCCATGCCCCAACCGATCCACACATAGCCAAGCGCCGCCGGGATGGCGATGAAGGCCCCAAAGCCCGAGGCGGTGGCCACCGCCTGGTGGATGGGCCGGCCAAACAGGGTCAGCAGCGTCGCCCCGAAGGAGCCGCCGCCAATCCCCATCAGCGCCGAAAGCGCCCCAAGCCCTGCCCCCAGCACGGCGCGCACCCCCCCGCGCGGCAAATGCGCACCCACCCGCCATTTTGGATCACCAAAGGCGAACTGCACCGCAAGCACCATGGCCGCAAATCCGAACACACCAAGCAGCGCCGCCCCGCTCACCTGCCCGGCAATCCCCGCCCCAGCCGCCCCGCCCAGCGCCACCCACGGCCCCCAATCGCGCAGCACCTGGCCATCCACCGCGCCGGATTTGCGATGCGCGCCAAGAGAGCGGAAGGAGGTCACCACCACCACCGCCAAGGATGTGCCCACGGCCAGATGCGCGCGCGCGGCGGGCGCGGCCCCGAGCGCCCCGAACAGATATACCAGCGCCGGGACCATCAGCAGGCCGCCGCCCACGCCGAACAGCCCGCCGAGAAAGCCTGCCGCCAGGCCGGCGAGCGCCAGCGCCACAATGAGAATCGTCAAATCCACTTGGCGGCCACCGGGATCTGCTGCCAAGGCTGGCGCATATTTAGGCAAAAGTGCGTTGGTGATTTTGAGCCCGAAATCGCGCAAAAACAACACGCTCGTGCATCAAAGCCCAAGAAATCTGGGCCGATTTCGGAGGCAGTCCAAGCCTATCGCAGATGATTCGGAAATTCGCACGGAACCCTCCATCATTCTGGGGCGAATTTCTGATGAGCCATACCAGAAGACACTGGAAACCACCGCCCCGTTGAGCGATAATCCCACCATCATCCTGCCATCGATCTCGGCGCGATGATCGGCCCGGAACCGCCAAAGACCTCGATGCCCAAGGACTCGCCCACCACGCACTGGGGCACTTATCCGCAAATGACAATTCTGCACGTTCGGAACGTGCACTGCGTTCGGGAGTTTTGCATGATCAATGCCGCGGACTATCTAGCCCGTGGGTGGGAGGTATCAGACTGTTACTCCCATCTTCTGCCTCCTGGGCTCTACGATCGCATGTCCTCGGATGCTGAAGCGGCAGGGTTGTCTTCGGTCGGGACTCGAAATCTGCTTCACGCGTTCTGCCTGTCGATGAAACCGAAAGTGGTTCTTGAGGTGGGCGCGCACATTGGGAACGGCGCGGTGGCGATGGGCTTGGCGCTAAAAAAAAACAACTTTGGCGCGCTTTACAGCCTAGAGCCACAAGATCACTATTTCAAAAAACTTTCAGATTACGTGATGAAATCTGAGCTTAAAGATTTCGTGTTCCCGCTCCAGATGCTCTCAAACGATCCGAATTTGTCCGGCACGATCGGAGAACTTGCCGACATCATATATCTGGATGCAAACCATAGCTATTCGCACGTATACAAAGATCTTGAAATATGCGATGGGCTTTTGGCTCCCAATGGGCTTGTTCTACTTGATGATGTCGGAGTGCCGCACTCTGCGGACATTGATCTTGAGAAGCGTGGCGGGGTGCGCCAAGCCTTGATCGATTATGCCAAAACTCATCCAGACTGGCGCTTTACGTTTCTCGAACACCCATTTTGGCTCAATCCGTGTGGCCTGGCCATCGCGTGCAAACAGGCATAGCAGCGAGTTCGACATCAAGTTGCGGGGAATAAGATGGTTTGCTGGGCAAGCCAAACAGCCGATCGAGCCGATTTCTGAACCATTGTCTCCTGAAGGCTCTGGCGAAGTGCCGTGGCCGAAAGGCCGCCTGTTCGGCTGGGATTGCGGTTGGCGCGGATTCCAGCCATGGAAGGACTACGCCATGGCCTCATGGCTAGTGTGGCGATTTTCGAAATTCGCCCAGTATGATGGAGGGCTCCGAGCGAGTTTCGAAAATCAAAGGCCACACTTGAAGTATATGGTTTTATTGCCATTTTTTGACCAGAACCTCGCTATGAGGCTGATCCAATTGTTCGGCTAACTTCTGGTTCAGGACACTGGCTTGGAAAGGAATGTTTCTTGACCATGCACAGCCACAAACGTGGCACAGCAGTGCAGTTCGGGCGCAAGCGCAATCTCCGTGCTGTTATCAAAAACACACTGACCGAAGGAAGCACTGCATCTCACATCACGAAATGCGACTTGGATTTCCTTGAAGAAGCAATCACGTGGTCTTGACACCGCACATCCTGAAAGCAAATTTCTTACACGATGCGCGCTTTGATCGGGGCTTGGTTTGATTTCAGACCCAGCTTGCCGTGGAAGCCGGTTTCCAACACCAAAGGAATGACATGAAGGGCATCATCTTAGCCGGCGGCTCGGGCACGCGACTATATCCGCTGACGCAAGCGGCATGCAAGCAATTGCTGCCGGTTTACGACAAGCCGATGATCTATTATCCTTTATCGACTCTCATGCTCGCGGGAATTCGTGAAATCCTCATGATCACGACCCCGGAAGATCGGGCCATCTTTGAGCGGCTTCTGGGATCCGGCGCGGATTGGGGAATCCAAATCGTTTACGCGACGCAGGCAAAACCGGAAGGACTCGCGCAAGCTTTCCATATCGGAGAGGACTTTATCGACGGGGGCAAAGCGGCGCTCGTGCTCGGAGATAACATTTTCTACGGACATGGGCTCTCTGCAATGTTGGAGGAAGCCGCAGCGCTGAAAACCGGTGCCGTCGTGTTCGGCAGCCACGTGCAAGATCCAGAACGATACGGCGTAATCGAATTTGATGCCAATGGCCGCGCGATCTCCATTGAAGAGAAACCTCAAAAACCGAGATCGAATTATGCGGTCACCGGCCTTTACTTCTACGATGAAACCGTTTGCCGTCGCGCACGCGAAGTCAAGCCGTCGCCGCGCGGCGAGCTTGAGATCACCACCCTCAATGAAATGTATCTTCAAGACGGGAAATTGAGCGTGAAACTGCTGGGACGCGGATTTGCGTGGCTCGATACCGGCACCTATGGATCTCTTCTGCAGGCGGCCCAGTTCGTCCAGACGGTCGAGGAGCGTCAAGGGCTCAAAATCGGCTGCGTCGAAGAGATCGCATACCGCATGGGTTACATCACAGCCGATGCCTTGCGGGCCCTGGCCAAGCCACTTCTAAAGAGCGGTTACGGGGTCTATCTCAATCAGACCGTTGACGAAAAAGTATTTTAAGGGCGCGTTATGGACGTCTTCGCCACCGAAATCCCGGATGTGAAAATATTCGCGCCGCGACGTTTCACCGATTCCCGCGGCTATTTTTTCGAGACCTACACGCGCAACAAATTCGAACGACACGCACCGGGGCTAGAATTCATCCAGGACAACGAATCCTATTCTCGTGATGCGTTGACTGTTCGCGGGTTACACTATCAAGCCCCGCCCTTTGCCCAGGACAAGCTCGTGCGGGTCGTGACGGGCGCGGTGTTTGATGTCGCCGTCGATGTCCGGGACGGATCGGCGACTTATGCAAAATGGGTGGGCGTGGAATTGAGCGCGGAAAATGCACGACAATTACTCGTCCCGAAGGGCTTTCTGCACGGATTCATGACGCTCCTTCCCGATACGATCGTCTCCTACAAGGTCACGGCGTTTTACGATGGCCCATCCGACGGGGCCGTGCTCTGGTCGTCGCCGGAACTGGCAATCGCGTGGCCGGCCCGCGAAGACCAAGTGATTCTTTCGGCCAAGGATGCGGCGGCGCCGCGATTTTCCGCCTTTCGAACGCCATTCTCGATCTCGGATTAGCTCCCGATTGCCGGGGCGCTTTCAAGAATGGCTTTCGTCGTGGTAGGCGCAACCACGACGTGCCTGGAGGGTAGGACAAATGCGAGCTTTGGTGACGGGCGGGGCGGGATTCATCGGATCGGCGTTGACACGCCATCTCGTCGGCATAGGGGCTGCGGTGCACGTCGTCGACAAGCTCACCTATGCCGGGAATCTGTCCTCCCTGCGCGAGATCGAAGGCCATCAAGCGTTCTCGTTTTCGCAGGCCGATATTTGCGACGGGCCCGCCATGCAGGCAATCTTCGCCAAGTTTGAACCGGACGTGGTTTTCCATTTGGCCGCGGAAAGCCATGTCGATCGATCCATCACCGGTGCCGACGCCTTCATCCGCACCAACATTCTCGGCACGTTCGAGCTCTTGCAAGCCGCCCGCTTCTATTGGGAGGCGCTGCCTTCGGCCCGGCGCGACGCATTCCGCTGCCTGCATGTATCGACCGACGAGGTGTACGGCACCCTCGGGGCCGAAGGGCTGTTCCGCGAGGATACGCCCTATGATCCGCGCTCGCCGTACTCGGCCAGCAAAGCCGCCTCCGATCACCTCGCCAGTGCCTGGGGGCACACCTATGGCCTGCCGGTGCTTATCTCCAACTGCTCGAACAATTACGGGCCCTATCATTTGCCGGAAAAACTTATTCCGCTCGTGATCTTGAACGGCCTCGAAGGGCGCGAGCTGCCGGTCTATGGTGATGGCCACAATGTGCGTGACTGGCTCTATGTCGATGATCACGCCCGCGCGCTGCACCGCATTGTCGAGCACGGCCGCGTGGGCGAAACCTACAATGTTGGCGGGCGCAACGAACGCACAAATCTTGAGGTCGTCCACCGCATCTGCGATCTGCTTGATACGCTGGCACCCGCACAAACATCTCGACGCAAGCAGATCCGGTTCGTGATCGACCGGCCCGGCCACGATCGCCGCTATGCCATCGATGCCACCAAGCTGGAAAACGAGCTTGGCTGGCGCGCCCAGGAAACCTTCGAAACCGGGATCGAGCGGACGGTGCGCTGGTATCTCGACAACGCATGGTGGTGGCGGCCGTTGAGCGCGGCCGGCCATGGAATGGCGCGGCTTGGCCTTGTTGGGAAAAGTGGATGATGCGCCTTCTCGTCACCGGGCGGACGGGCCAAGTAGCACGCGCCTTACAAGCGCTGGCGACGCCCGAACTGGAAGTGATCGCGCTCGGCCGCCCGCAGCTTGATCTCGCACAGCCCGATACATTGGCCCGTGCGCTCGATGCAATCCTTCCGGACGCGGTGGCGAGCGTGGCCGCTTACACCGCCGTCGATCAGGCAGAAAGCGAGCCGGAAGCAGCCAGGCTCATCAACGCGGCTGGGCCCACACTTTTGGCCCAAGCCTGTGCGGCGCGCGGGCTGCCGATCGTGCATTTGTCGACCGATTACGTTTTCGACGGCCGAAAGGCCGCGCCCTATCACGAGGAGGATCGCCTTGCGCCGGCGAGTGTCTATGGCACCACGAAAGCGCAGGGCGAGGCGGGCGTGGCCGGCGCTGGCGGGCGCTTTGCGATCTTGCGCACCGCCTGGGTGTTCGACGCCACCGGCAGAAATTTTGTCCGCACCATGTTGCGCCTCGCCAAGTCGAGACCGAGCATCCAGGTGGTGGACGATCAATTCGGATCACCGACCTATGCGCCGTTCATCGCCAACGGCGTGATCGCTGTCGCGCGTGCCCTGCTCGCCGAGAACAGCGCTTCGCGTGCTGGGCTGTATCACATGACAAGCGCGGGAGCCTGCACGTGGCGCGAGTTTGCCGAGGCAATCTTCGCCGGGTCCGCGGCGCGCGCAGGGCCATGGGCGCGCGTGGAGCCCATCACCACGGCGCAATACCCCACACCCGCGCATCGCCCCGCGAACTCGGTTCTCGATTGCAGCAAATTCGCCCATGCCTTTGGTTTCGTTTTGCCAGATTGGCGCGCGGGGCTCGACGCATGCCTCGACACCATCTCGGCGGAAGGCTGGAACGTCGGGTGAGCAATTCGCACGCCCATGCATCGCCAGCGAAATCGGCTTTGACATGCCCGCACGCTCGACATTTCATCCCAGGATGAGGTGCGCCTGGCCGATCGCGATATGGTGCGCCACCCGCTCACCGCTTTGATGCTGAAAGTGTTTTAGTTTTCCGTGGCTTGAGCGGGGGCGCGTCAAGCGAATAGGAACCCATGAGCGCGCTCTACGACACCATTGGCCTCAACTATGCCGATCTGCGCCGGCCCGACGCGCGCCTCGCCAAAGCGATCCACGCAGCCTTGGGGCCAGGCCGCTCGGTGATCAATGTTGGGGCCGGCACGGGTTCCTACGAACCACGTGATCGGCACGTGATCGCGGTTGAGCCGTCGATCGAGATGATCCGCAAGCGGCCTGCGGGTGCGGCACCAGCGATCCAGGCATCAGCCGAAGCCCTGCCCTTCGATAACGGGAGCTTTGACTCCTCGATGGCCATCTTGACGGTGCATCACTGGCAAGACAAACCAGCCGGATTGCGCGAGTTGCGGCGTGTCACACGTGGCCGGGTCGTGCTGCTGACCTTCGATCCGGCCAGCCGCCCATGGCTCACCGATTATCTCCCTGAGCTCGCCGCGCTCGACGAGGCGCAGATGCCCAAGATGTCCGACTACGAAAAGTGGCTTGGCCCCGTGCAGGTTACACCCGTCCCGATTCCGCACGACTGCACCGACGGATTTCTCTATGCCTATTGGCGACGGCCCCAGGCCTATTTGGATCCGAGGGCACGATCAGGAAGTTCTTCTTTTTGGACGCTGCCAGACGTCGGCAAAGAGATGGAACGTCTCGCCGACGATCTCGCGACGGGGGCTTGGGATCGCCGTTACGCCAGCCTGCTTTCTCTTGCTGAGTACGACGCTGGCTATCGTCTCGTCATAACACTGGATTGAGGTTCTCCTTGCACTTAGCGCGTTTCAACAGAAATGTGGGCGCGGTTTTGCGCCAAAAAAAGTGTGCATAATGAGGTGCTTATTGTATCGAACCCCGTGAGATCAGGATCGGATTTCACTGCCGATGCAATAGACAGCTCCCTGTCCCCTTGGTGAGCCCGGCGGGGCTCGAACCCACGACCCTCTGATTAAAAGTCAGATGCTCTACCGGCTGAGCTACGGGCTCGCGCAAGGCGCGCGGTCAAACCCGCCATTGCAGGCGGATATGGGCCATCCTTCCGGTGCGGAAGAATTGCGCCCCCGTCCTAGCCGCGCCGAGGCCCGCGTGCAAGCACGGATCGCGCCCAATTGCCCTTGGCTTTGCGCCCTCTTTCCCCGCCTGGCGATTGCGCTTATCTTAGCCGATCTTGCTTTGCCTTGGATTGTGCTGATGTATGTCGCCGCGATGGACGCGCCCGCCCGCAATACCGGGCAGATCAAGCTCTATGGGCCAGATGCCTTTGTCGGCATGCGCAAAGCCGGGCACGTGGCGGCCGCCTGCCTGGACATGCTGGTGAGCGAGGTCAAAGACGGCGTTTCCACCCGGCATTTGGATGATTTGGCCCGCGAATTCGTGCTGGATCACGGGGCCATTCCGGCCTGCATTTTCTATCGCGGCTATAACCACACCATCTGCACCTCTCTCAATCACGTGGTGTGCCACGGCATTCCGGGGGAGCGCCCGCTGCGCAATGGCGATATGGTCAATATCGATGTGACGGTGATCCATGATGGGTGGTATGGCGATACCAGCCGCATGTACAGCGTCGGTGAGATGAAGCGCCGGGCCCTGCGTTTGATGGATGTCACCCATGAGGCGATGATGCGCGGCATCCAAATGATCAAGCCGGGCATCACCACCGGGGCCATTGGCGCGGCCATCCAGGAATTTGCCGAGGCGCAGCGCTGCTCTGTCGTGCGCGATTTCTGCGGCCATGGCCTTGGCCGGGTTTTTCACGATGCCCCTAATATCCTGCATTTCGGGCGGCCCAATGAGGGGGTTGAGTTGAAACCCGGCATGCTGTTCACCGTCGAGCCGATGATCAATCTGGGTTCCAGCGCTGTGAAGGTGTTGAACGATGGCTGGACAGCCGTGACCAAGGATAAGCAGCTTTCCGCGCAGTATGAGCATTCGATCGGCGTCACCGAGACCGGCTTTGAAATCTTCACCCTTTCGCCGGCCGGCCTGCACACGCCGCACAGCCTGGCGCAAACGGCCCCGTAATGGCGCGTCGCCCGCCCGGCAAACCAGGGGCAGACGGCGTTTCCGATGTCGCCGGCTTTGTCTTCAAGCCCGATCCGGCCCCGCAATCGCCAGATTTTTCCCCCGATGCGCCGACCCCAAAACCACGCGGCGCGCCGAGCCGTCCTGCGCCGCAAGGCGTGCCGGCCAAGCCCAGCCATAACGAGCACCGCGCCCGCCTGCGCGCCCGTTTTGAAGCGGGTGGGCCCGCGGCCATGCCCGATTATGAATTGCTGGAATTGCTGCTATTTCGCATCGTGCCGCGCCAGGATGTCAAGCCCTTGGCCAAGGCGCTTCTGGCGCGCTTTGGCGATCTGGCTGGCGTGTTGGGGGCGGCCCCGGCGCGTATCAGCGAAGTGGCGGGCGCTGGCCCGGCGGTGGCGCTGGAATTGAAGGTGACGCAAGCCGTGCTGGAGCGCGCCGCCCAAAGCGCGGCCAAGCGCCGCCCGATCATCTCGTCCTGGTCGGCGCTTTTGGATTATGCGCGCCTCAGCATGGCCCATGCCGAAACCGAGCAGTTCCGCGTACTGTTCCTCGATCGCAAAAACCAATTGATCACCGATGAAGTGATGGGCCAAGGCAGCGTGGATCACGCACCCGTTTATCCGCGCGAAATCGTCCGGCGCGCTTTGGAATTAGCCGCCAGCGCCGTGATCCTGGTGCACAACCATCCCAGCGGCGATCCCAAGCCCTCCGCTGCCGATCTGGCCATCACCCGCGAAATCATCGCGGCCGCAAAGCCGTTGGGCATCGAGGTGCATGATCATTTGGTGGTGGGCCGCCATGGCGTGGCCAGCTTCAAGAGCCTGGGTTTGCTTTAAATTCCGCTGCCCTTAAGCTGCGCTACGAAACAAGGGATATCCCCGCGCATGACCCAAACCCAATTCGAGGCCGATGGCGGCTTTGGCGCAAAGCCCTATCGGTCTTATGTGCTGGGGGGGCTGCTGCTTCTGTTCACCTTCAATTTCATCGATCGGATTCTGCTGGGCATCGTCCAAGAACCGATCAAGCAGGAATTCCATCTGGCCGATTGGCAATTGGGCCTGTTGGGCGGGCCGGCCTTCGCGCTGCTGTATACGCTGTTGGGCATTCCCATCGCCCGGCTGGCGGAGACGCGCTCGCGCGTGAGCATCATCGCGATCAGCGTTGCGCTCTGGAGCGCGATGACCGCCGCCTGCGGCCTGGCCAATGGCTATTGGCAGCTGCTGGCGGCGCGTATCGGCGTCAGCATTGGGGAGGCAGGCTGCACGCCCCCGGCGCATTCGCTGCTCTCGGATTATTATCCGCCCCAGCAGCGGGCCACGGCCCTTTCCATCTATGCGCTGGGCATGCCCTTCGGCTCGGCCATTGCCGGCCTGGGCGGGGGCTGGATCGCCGATGCCTATTCCTGGCGCCATGCTTTCTGGTTTCTCGGCCTGCCCGGCCTGGTATTGGCGGCACTCACCAAATGGACGATCAAAGAGCCGCCCCGGCGCGGCAGTACAGAGGCCGCCCCGCCCTTTACCCAGGCGCTGATGACCCTGCTGCGCAAGCCAGCTTTCACCCATGTGGCCTTTGGTGGGGCGCTGGTTTCCTTCTTTGGCTATGGGGCCGCGCAATTCCTGCCCTCTTTCCTGATCCGGTCGCATGGGCTCAGCCTGATGCAGGCCTCTTGGGTATTCGCGGGCCTATCGGCGGTATTCGTGGCCTTCGGCACCTTTCTGGGCGGCGCGCTCACCGATCGGCTGATCCGGCACGATCTGCGCGCCATGGTCTGGCTTCCGGCGATCGGGCTGTCTCTCACCGTGCCGCTTTATCTCAGCTCCTACCTGTCCGAGAATCTGATCTTGGCCTTCGTGCCGTTGTGCCTCGGCTCGATTTTGCACTATACCTATCTTGGCCCGATGTATGCGGTAACCCAATCGGTTGCGCCGCCGCGGATGCGTGCCACCGCCACCGCCGTTTTGCTGTTCATCGTCAATCTCATCGGCTATGGCCTGGGCCCGCCCGCGCTGGGCGCGCTTAGCGATATCTACGCCCAGCAATTTGGCAAGGCCGAGGGGCTGCGCTATGCGCTGATGACCGATGCCTGCATGCTGCTGTGGGCGGCTTTGCACTTTCTGCTGGCCGCACGCACGCTCAAGCGCGATATCGTGCCCGTATGATCCCGCGTTATGCCCGCAAGGAAATGGCCAGCCTGTGGGAGGCGCAAACGCGCTTTGCCATCTGGCTGGAGATCGAAACCCTGGCCATGGAGGCCATGGCGCAGCTCGGCACCATTCCGGTGGCGGCCGCCAATGCCTATCGCGAAAAGGGCCAGTTCGAGATCGCCCGCATCGAGGCCATCGAGCGCGAAACCCGCCATGACGTGCTGGCCTTCCTCACCAATGTCGCCGAGCATGTGGGCGAGGAGGCGCGCTTTGCCCATCAGGGGATGACCAGTTCGGACGTGCTCGATACCTGCCTGGCCGTGCAGCTGACACGCGCCAGCGATTTGCTGATCGCTGGCGTCATGCGGGTCATGGCGGCCCTGCGCGTGCGCGCGCTGGAGCACAAATTCACCCCGACAATCGGGCGCTCCCATGGCATCCACGCCGAGGCCACCAGCTTTGGCCTGAAGCTGGCCGGCCATTACGCCGAATTTGCCCGCAATCTGGCGCGCCTGCGCGGTGCCCGCGCCGAAATCGCCACTTGCGCCATTTCGGGCGCGGTGGGCAATTTCGCCCAGATCGATCCGCGGATCGAAGCCTATGTGGCCGAAAAACTAGGCCTGGCCATCGAGCCGATCTCCACGCAAATCATCCCGCGTGATCGCCATGCGATGTTTTTCTCGGTGCTCGCGGTTTTGGCCGCCGGGATCGAGCGCCTGGCCACCGAAATCCGCCATTTGCAGCGCAGCGAAGTTCTGGAGGCCGAAGAGTTTTTCGAGGTTGGCCAAAAGGGCTCATCGGCCATGCCGCACAAGCGCAATCCGGTCTTGAGCGAAAACCTTGTGGGCCTGGCGCGCCTGGTGCGCAGCGCCGTGACGCCGGCGCTGGAAAATGTGGCCCTGTGGCATGAGCGCGATATCTCCCATTCCAGCGTGGAGCGCGCCATCGGCCCCGATGCCACCATCCATCTGGATTTCGCGCTTCATCGTTTGGCCGAATTGATCGAAAAGCTACTCATCTATCCGCAGGCCATGGCCCGCAATCTGGCTTTGCTCGGCGGCTTGCATCATTCGCAAAGCGTACTCTTGGCCTTGACCCAAGCGGGGATGAGCCGCGAGGCCGCCTATGCCCTGGTGCAAAAGCACGCCATGCAGGTCTGGGCCAGCCCCCCGCCACGCGCTGGCGATAGCCTACTGGCTTTGCTGCGCCAGGATGAGCAGGTGATGGCCGTTTTGGGCGCGGAGGCCTTGGCCGCCTGCTTTGACGAGCGCCGCGCGCTGGCCCAAGTCGATGCGCTGTTCGCGCGCGCCCTGGCCAGTTGACCTATTGGTGAACGACACGCAATAGATTGTCTGCTAAGCTAGCGACCCATATGTTGAAAGGATCGTGTGGTGAGGAAATCCAGATTGGGTATTGCCTTGCTGGCCTTCGCGCTGGCATCAGGGGCGATGATGCCAGCCTTGGCCAAAGTGCCGGCCGTTTATGTCAATCCCAAGAACCATTTGGCCATCAGCGGCTATGATCCGGTTGCGTATTTCACGCAAGCCAAGCCCGTGGCCGGCGATGCGCGCTTTACCGCCAATTATCAGGGCGCGACTTGGCGTTTTGCCTCCGCCGCCAATCGCGATGCCTTCGTCAAGAACCCACAAGCCTATGCCCCACAATTTGGTGGCTATTGCGCCTTGGCGGTTTCGGAAGGGGCAACGGCCAAGACCGAGCCGGAAAACTGGAAGATCGTCGATGGCAAATTGTATTTGAATTATAGCGATGAGGCCCAAGAAATCTGGGAAAAGGACATCCCCGGCCATATCGCGCTGGGCCAAAAAAATTGGCCGGCCGTGCTCGAAAAATGAGCGAGGCGCAGCCCGTTATCATCACGCTTTATCGCTGGGCGGGGCAATGGGGCCCGTTCAAGGTCAAAATCCCTTGCGGGGAATGCGCGTTGACGGCCGATATCATTCAGGATGCTTTGCACCAGGAATTGGCCGGGATTCCCGTGCAATTGCGCACCCGCGATTGGCTTTCCAAATGGTGGGAGCCGCTCAAGCTGATGCCGCCGCGCGGCTATCACGCCCCCATCTTGCTGGTGGAGAGGGAAATCATCTCGGAGGGGGAGGCGCTCAATCGCGGCGTGCTGGCCCAGGCGGTGATCAATGCCCATGCGGCGCGCACACCGTTAAACGGCACCCATGTATTCGGCAAGGAAAACTGCAAGCATTGCAAGCGCGCCAAGGGCTATTTCGAGGCCGCCGGGCTTTCCTTCACCTATCATGACGTGGTGAAATCCCCGGCCGCGCTTTATGAAATGTTGGCGCGCGTCAAGCCAAAAATCGGGCCCAAAGCCCCGATCACCGTGCCGCAAATCTGGATCGACGGGCAATATATCGGCGGGGCCGATCAGCTTGGCCGCCACCTTGCCATGCCGATCGAGGCCAATCCCGAACGCGGGCAGAATTCGCTCACCGCGCACCCGGCTTTGCGAGCCTGATCCCCGGCTTGGCGGTACGTGCCAATTACGATCACGGTGCGAAAGGCAAATCTCAACCGCCAATAGAATTTTCGATTGCAAAAACAAAGCGCAGCAGCCTATTTGAACCAACCGAATTTGAGTCAATGCCAGCCATGCGCCATGTATCTGAAGTATTGGACGTTTCGTCCCAAAAAACTATTCTGGTGATTGGGGATATCCTTCTTGATCACTATGTCCATGGGCAAGTCAAACGGATTTCCCCTGAGGCACCCGTTCCGGTATTGCTGCAAACCGGAGAATATTGGCGCTTAGGGGGCGCGGCCAACCTGGCGGCCAATGTGGCTGCGCTGGGTGCCCATGTGGTGTTGTTGGGGATCGTCGGTGACGATGCGGATGCGGCGCACCTGAGCACCCTGCTGCGCGCGCAAGAACGGATCGATGCGCGGCTGGTGATCAGCGATACCCACCCGACCATCCGAAAAACGCGGTTTGTCTCGGGCAATCACCAGATCGTCCGTGTCGATCACGAAACTTTGGCCCCGTTTGACGAAGCCGTGCTCGCCAAGCTGATGGAGCAGATCGAAGTGGGCGCCCGCACATGCGATGCGATCGCCGTTTCGGATTATCTGAAGGGCGCGATCGCCGATCCGGTCTTCCAAGCCATCGTGCGGGCCGCGCAAGGCAACAACAAACTGCTGATCGTCGATCCCAAGCGCGCGGACTTTTCCGTATATCGCGGCGCACACTATCTGACGCCAAACCGTGCCGAGCTGAGCCAGGCGACGGGCCACAATTGTGACCGCGATGACGATGCGGAGCGCGCGGCAGAAATCGCCAAGGCGCAAACGGGCGCATCCATTCTGCTGACCCGCTCCGAACAGGGCATGTCGCTGTTTAGCACCGATGGCCAGGCCATCCATGATCGCGCCACGGCACGCGGCGTTTTCGATGTGACCGGGGCGGGCGATACGGTGATCGCCACCTTCACCTTGGCTTTGGCATCGGGTGCCACGCCCATCACCGCCATGAAGCTGGCCAATCTCGCCGCGGGCGTCGTGGTGGCCAAGCCGGGCGCGGCGAGCTGCTCGCTGGAGGAATTGCGCGCCAGCGCCGAGGCGCTTGAGATCGAGAACGCAGAACACACCCTGCGCCGCCATCCCCCTGCCCGCCTATTGACGCTGGAGGCCCTGCGGGATCTGCGCACGCAATGGGGCGAAGCCGGCCTGTGTGTAGGATTCACCAATGGCTGCTTCGATCTGCTGCATCCGGGCCATATCGCGCTGATCGATCAGGCGGCCAGCGCCTGCGATCGCTTGATCGTGGCGCTCAACAGCGACAATTCCGTCGCACGGTTGAAAGGGCCATCCCGGCCGGTGCAAAGCCAGGCGGCGCGCGCGGCGGTGATCGGTGCCCTGCGCGGTGTCGATGCCCTGGTGATCTTCGACGAGCCGACCCCCCTCGGCCTCATCGAAGCCCTGGTGCCGGACGTGCTGATCAAAGGCGCGGATTATCGCGAAGAGGACATCGTGGGGGCCGATCTGGTCAAATCTCGTGGCGGACGGATCCTTCGCGCCGAACTGCAGCCCGGCCACTCAACCAGCGCGCTGATCGCCCGCTCCCTCGGCAAGGACGCCCCCCATCTTGAGCCATCTCCCCAGGTTGTTGAAAATGCGTTAGGCTCAAGTAGCGAGCGAGATGAGCGGCACCGCCCGAGCAAAAAGCGCCCCAATTCCGCTTAATCAGACCTCCATCACTTTGCGCTTGACTCGTGCTAATCGAAGCCGAATCGATAATTCTTTGCTATTGGAAACCGAGGAGAACATGAAGTTCAAAACCCTGGAGGTTTTCTTCCAGCCTCGTGAGGACGGCGGTCTTCGGGCGTGGTGTCCCGACTTGCCGCTCTTCGTACTTTCGCATTGCGATCCCAAAAAAGTGCTGGAAGACGTTGTGCCGGTGCTGGAAACGATGCTTTCGGCACAAGAGAAGTGCAACGTCCGAATTTCGGGCGTCGAAATACCAAGTCCGGGCTGGGCCAAGATGATGGAGAGCGCACCGACGCCCAAACGCCTGTATTCTGCGGAGTGTTTCGCCAATTGAGCGTACTTCGCAGACTCCCCCGTGAAGATTGGGAGCGAAAGCTGCGGGCGTATCGTTGCACACCTTTGAAGGGCCTGACCCTGCTAAACTCCGGCGAGTGGTGGCGAGCCGAGTGGGACGTATATCCATTCGTGGTTCCCGTTGAAGAGGACGGCTATCTCGACCAGATCGCGCTCGAACGCCTCATCGCCGGGCTTGTCCAAACAGCCCCTTGGGGAGTTGTGTTCACCCGGCCGGAGCCGCGCTTACCCCTCGGTGATGGTGACGGCGAAGACCAAACGTCATAAGCGCCCTCCCCATTTCAAACTGAGACAAGACAGGCCCCGCCCCCTGTTGCGCGGCGCTTGGCAAACCCGCAAGATGCGGCGCGCGCATCTGCCCCACCAGCGCGGCAAGGATCGAGGCATTCTCTTCGCATGCGCGTATCGGCAACGAGAACGATTTCGGCTTATGCTTTCGCAGCGGCCTTTTTGACCGGCCTGTTCGTCGTGGTGGTATTTGCCCAGATCGCCGTGGTTTCGATGCTCCGCGGGGCCGGGATGGGCGGCGGGGCGGCCCTTTCGATCGCCGGAATGTTCGTCATGGCCTCGGTGCTGGCGCTGAATGCCGGGGTGCGGCATCTGCGCGCGCGGGCTTTGCGGGCGCGCGAAGAAGCGCGGGCGCGCCATGATTTGCCCGATGGGCCATGCTGCGTGGTGTGGCGCGGGCGCGGGGAGGCGGAGTTTCCGTTTGAACTCCAGGGGGAGGTCAATGTGATCTATCCTGCGGCGGCCAGGCGCCTCGGCATGGAGGGGATGGCCGTGGTGGAGTTCGAAATCGGTGCCGATGGCGCGCCGAAAAATCTCCATGTGGTGGATTATTGGCCCTCGCGTTTGTTTTACGATGCGGCGGTGGAGGCGCTGCGCCAATCGCGCTTCCAGCCGCGCGATCCGACCAAGGCCTGGCGCGGGCCCAGCTATCGCATGCCTTTCGTGTTTCGCCTGCGCGGCGCTTCCAAGGTGCGCGATGCCGGGCGGCGCCTGCCGGCGCATGGCTCCTTGCCATGGGCATTGCGCAAGCTGCTTGCTTCTTTACGAGTTCTCAATCTTTCTTAGATAGCCGTTAACGCCATCCAAACGCACGCATTGGCTTTCCCCAAAGATTGGGTCAGCATGGAGCGGGCCTGGAATCGATTCGCACAAAAAGGGGCACAACGTGGAGGTTGCATCGGCACAGAGTATCGTGGCGGGGTGCACGGCTGCGATCGGCATCGCCGCGATGCTTTGGGCCCTGCGCACCACCGATGGCGCACGCGGGGCAGTGAAACACGCACGCGCGCGCGCCCGCGAACTGGAAGATAAATTGGCGCGCGCCGATAGCCTGTTCGGGGCCCATCCCGGCGTGGTC
>CAZAGL010000018.1:1013-16465 GCA_964484435.1 uncultured Caulobacteraceae bacterium | reverse complement strand
GGCCCCCAAGGATCCGCTGCCCTGGTTCTATCAGGGCCTGGCGGCCAGCGCGCAGGGCCAGCGCAATGAGGCGATCCGCTTTTGGCAAGGCGCGCAGGCCCGCTTTGCACCCGACGATCCCCGCCAGGCCATGGTCAGCCAAATGTTGGCCGATGCGCGCAAATTGCCGCAAACCACATCGGCGCAGCGCTCATGACCAAGAAGCGCCGGCGCCTCCTCGGTTTGGCCATTGGCATGGCGATGCTGAGCCTTGCGGCTTTTTTGACGCTGCGTGGGCTGAGCGGATCGGTCACCTATTTCTATTCGCCGTCGCAATTGAGCAATGCCATCGCCAAGGATCGCCTGATTCGCCTGGGCGGGCTGGTCGAGACGGGCAGTTCCCGGCGCGAAAACGGGGAGTTCGTCTTTGTCGTCACCGACGGGAGCGCGCGGGCCAGGGTGCGTTTTGCCGGCGATCCCCCCGATCTGTTCCGGGAAAACCAGGGGGTGGTGGCCGAGGGGCGTTTGCGGCCCGATGGGGTTTTCCTGGCCGAACGGGTGCTCGCCAAGCATGACGAAACCTATATGCCGCCGGAAGTGGCCAAGGCCTTGCGCGCGCGCGGCGTGTGGCGCGGGCCCGAAAGCGCCGGGCCATGAGCGCCGAAATCGGGGCCTTGCTGTTCGCCTTGGGCGTGTTGGCCAGCGCGGCGCAGGCCGTTTTGGGCTTGCGGGCCAATGCGCGCGCGGATTTGGCGGCCGCAGCCGCCGGCGCGGCGCACATGGCCAGCCTCGCCTTCGCCGCTGCGTTTGTGCTGCTGATCGTGTGCTTTGCCCAGTCGGATTTTTCCGTGGCCGCCGTGGCCGCCAATTCCCATTCCGCCAAGCCATTGCTGTACAAAATCGCCGCCACATGGGGCCATCATGAGGGCTCCATGGCGCTGTGGTGCCTGATTTCCAGCCTGGCGGGCCTTGCTTTGGCCAGCTTTCGCGGCGGCCTGGCCGGGCCGGTATGGAGCGCGGCCTTGGGCATACAGGGCCTCGTCACGCTCGGTGCGGGTGCCTATACCTTGGGCCTTTCCAACCCGTTCGCACGCTTGGCGATCGCGCCTTTGGACGGGGCCGGCCTCAATCCGCTGTTGCAGGATCCGGCTTTGGCCATCCATCCGCCGATGTTGTATCTCGGCTATGTGGGGCTGAGCGTGCCGTTTTCCTTGAGCGTCGCGGCGCTATGGACGCGCAGTTTCGGCCCGGAATTGGCGCAGGCCATCCGGCCTTGGGCCCTGGGGGCCTGGTCCGCGCTGACTTTGGGCATCGGGCTGGGATCGTATTGGGCCTATTATGAATTGGGTTGGGGCGGGGCCTGGTTTTGGGACCCGGTGGAAAATGCCAGCTTTCTGCCCTGGCTGATCGGCACGGCGCTTTTGCATTCGGCCATCGTCACCGCACGGCGCGGATCGATGATGGGCTGGACGCTGCTTTTGGGCATTTGCGGCTTTGGCTGTTCGCTGCTCGGCACCTTCCTGGTGCGCTCTGGCGTGCTCAGTTCCGTGCATGCCTTCGCCGTCGATCCCGCCCGGGGCGTGGCGGTTTTGGCCTTGTTTGCCTGCGCCATCGGGGGCGGGCTGGCCCTGTTCGCACAGCGGGCCCCCTCCTTGCCGGCCCCCAGCGGGTTTTTCATCCTCTCGCGTGAGGGCGCGCTGGCCTTCAACAATTTCGGCCTGGCCATTTGCGCGGCCATCGTGCTGATCGGCACGCTCTATCCCTTGGCCGCCGAGGCATTCAGCGGGCGGGCGCTTTCGGTTGGCGCGCCCTTTTTTAATGCCAGTTTCGGGCCGCTGGCGGGGCTGATCCTGCTCATGGCCCCGTTCGGCCCGCTACTGGCCTGGCGGCGCGGCGATTGGCGCAAAGCCTGGCGGGCTTTGATGTTTTCGGCATTGGCGGCGCTGGCGGTGGTGGCCATCGGCTTGGCGTATCGCGGGGGCCTCGCGGCAGCGCTCGGGCTGGGGATCGGGGCGTGGATGGCGCTGGGGGCCTTGGCCTATGCCTGGCGCCGGGCCGGTGGGGGCAAGGGCCAAGCGGCGCGGCTGGCGGGCCTGCCCTTGGCCGTGTGGGCACTCGTCCTGGCCCATTTCGGGGCGGGGATCTTGACGATCGGCGCGGTGGCGCAGGCCAATTTCCGTTTCGAGCGCAGCGTCACCCTCTCGCCCGGCCAAAGCGCGGCCTTTGCCGGCGCGCGCGTGCAATTGCTGCGGCTGGAGGACGTGGAGGGCCCCAATTATCAGGCGCAGCGCGCGGTCTTTATGGTCACCAAGCCGGGCCAGGAGCGGTCTTTGCACGCCGAGCGCCGCCGGTATTGGACCTCCGACAGCCCGACCACCGAAGTGGGCATCCTATCTGGCCTTTGGGGGGATTTGTATGTCGCCTTGGGCGAAGCCCCGCCAGGACATGCCGGGCAAATCGGTGTGCGGCTCTATTTCAACCCCTTCATCGCCTGGATGTTCGGCGGCATCGCCATGATCGCCAGCGGCGGGGGGCTGGCTTTGCTATCCTTGCTGCGCGCGCCCGCGCGCCGGCGTGCCATATTGGGCGATTTGGCCCCGGCGGCCCAGCCATCATGATCTGGCTGTTGACCATGGCCTTGGCCGTTTCCCCCCTGGCCGATCCGCGCCAGGAGGCGCGCGCCCAGGCCTTGGAGCAGGAAATCCGCTGCGTGGTCTGTGATCATGAGCCGATCTCTCAATCGGGGGCCGATGCGGCCCAGGACATGCGCCGCGCTTTGCGTGAGCGCATCAAGGCCGGTGACAGCGATGCCGAGGTGCGCGGCTATTTCGCCGATCGCTTTGGCGAGTATGTCTTGCTGCGCCCGCGCTTGCGTGCGAACACGATTTTGCTATGGGCGGCCCCTTTGCTTCTGGCTCTGTTAGGCTGCTTGGCGTATTGGCGCATCAGCCGCGCGCCGCCGGCCGAGGGCCGCGAGGCCGACGGCCCGTTCGATGAGCGATGATTAGCTGTTGGAGCAAGGACCGAGCCGATGGCCATTTCCGAGCGCGTGGAGTTTGCAGGGGCAAACGGGCATCACCTCGCGGCGCGTTTTGAGCGCGCCCAGGCCCCCGAACAGGCCGTTGCCATTTTCGCCCATTGCTTTTCGTGCAGCAAGGATGTGTTTGCCGCCTCGCGCATCAGCGCGGGCCTGGCCGAGCGCGGCATTTCGGTGTTGCGCTTTGATTTTACCGGGCTTGGGGCCTCGGGCGGGGATTTCGCCAACACCAATTTTTCTTCGAACGTGATGGATTTGATCGCGGCGGCGGCCTGGCTGCGCGGGCAGGGGCATGCCCCCTCCTTATTGGTTGGCCACAGCCTTGGCGGGGCGGCCTGTATCATGGCGGCCGGCCAGATCCCCGAAGTGCGCGCGCTGGTTACGCTGGGCGCGCCGGCCCATGCCGATCACGTGGCCGCGCAATTCAGCGAAAGCATCAAGGAAATCGAGGCGCAGGGCGAGGCCGAGGTTTTGCTGGGCGGGCGCAGCTTTCGCCTGAAGCGCGAGTTCCTGGACGATGTGCGCGCCCAAAAAGTGCTGGTGGCGGCCGGCCAATTGCACCGCGCTCTGCTGATTTTGCACGCCCCGCTGGATTCCACCGTGGGGATCGAGAACGCGGCCGAAATCTTCAATGCCGCCAAACATCCCAAGAGCTTTGTCAGCCTGGACGGAGCCGATCATCTGCTGACGCGCAAGGCCGATGCCAATTACGCCGCCGATGTGATCGCGGCCTGGGCCAGTCGTTATATCGGGACGGCCCCGCGGCCGGCCAAAAGCGCGCCGCCCGCGCCGCAATCGGGCGCCGAACAGGCCCAAACGGACACCCCGGCTTTCCCGGTTCTGGTGGAAGAAAGCGGCGGGCAATTGCGCAACCGGGTCACGGCCGGGCGCCATCGCCTGCTGGCGGGGGAGCCGGCCAGCCTGGGCGGGGAAGATTCCGGGCCTTCGCCGTTCCAATGGCTGGCCGCTGGCCTCGGGGCCTGTACCTCGATGACCATGCGGCTTTACGCCGATCGGAAAGGCTGGCCCGTGGGCGATATCAGCGTGGCGGTGGATCACATCAAGCGCGGCCCCGATGAGCCGGGCCATCCCGACGTGTTCACCCGCACCATCCGATTAACCGGCCCGCTCACCGAAGAGCAGCGCCAGCGCCTGCTGGAGATTGCCGAAAAATGCCCCGTGCACCGCACCTTGGTGCGCGGCGCCGATGTGCCCACCCTTTTGGTTCCGCGCGAAAATGACCAGACCTTTACTTGAAAAATTTGGCAAAGCCCTGATCTCTGTAAGATTGCGGGGCGGATGGCGGCTTTGTCTAACTTCTGCCTCGCACAGGGCATAACAGCATAATGCTTCACTCAGTAATGGCGATGAATTGATGATCAAGAACATGCTCCTTGCAGGTGCTGCGGCCACGGCTCTTTTCGCAGGATTTGCTGCTGCGCCATTGGTTTTTTCCAACCGGGCCGATGCCCGCCAGATCGTGGTGGAAGCGCCCAAGGGCGCGCCGCTCAGCTTTGCCGATCTGATCGATAAAGTCAGCCCGGCGGTGGTTTCCATCACCGCCACGGGCAAAGGCGGGGCCGATGAAGATGGCCAGCCGGCCGAATTGCCCCCCGGTGCGGAAGAATTCTTCCGGCGCTATGGCATCGATCCCAACCAGCGCCAGCGCCCGCGCGAGCAGACGGCGCTCGGCTCGGGCTTTTTCATCTCCGCCGATGGCGTGGTGGTAACCAATAATCATGTTGTCGAAGGGGCCGATGAAATCACCATCCGCAACAAGGATGGCGATGAATTCAAGGCCGATCTGATCGGGGCCGATAAGGGCACGGATATCGCCGTTCTGCGCGTGCGCGATAAGGGCAAGTCCTTCCCCTTCGTGGCCTTTGACCGCCAGGCCAATCTGCGCGTCGGCGATTGGGTCGTGGCGGTGGGCAATCCGTTCGGCCTCGAAGGCACGGCCACGGCGGGCATCGTTTCGGCGCGCGGGCGGCGCAATACCGATACCAGTTACGTGGATTTTCTGCAGATCGATGCGCCCATCAATCGTGGCAATTCCGGCGGGCCGACCTTCGACATCTATGGCAAGGTGGTGGGCGTTAATTCCGCCATCCTTTCCCCTTCGGGCGGCAATGTGGGCATCGGTTTTGCCATCCCTGCCGATACGGCTTCCCAGATCGTTGATCAGTTGCTGAAATCGGGCAAGATCACGCGCGGCTGGCTGGGCGTGCAGGTGCAGGGCCTCGATGAGGATCTGGCCGGCAGCTTTGGCCTGGGCAAGGACGAAGGCGCGCTGGTGGGCCAGGTTGTGAAAGATGGGCCGGCCGAGCGGGCGGGCCTCAAGAAAGGCGATGTCATCTTGCGGGTGAATGGCAATGCCATCAAGGATTCCCGCGATCTGACGCGCACGATCGGGGCGGCGGCCGTTGGCTCCATGGCCAAGATCGAATTCCTGCGCGATGGCGCGCGCAAGAATCTCTCGGTCAAGCTGGATGAGCGCGACGAGAATGTGGCGCGCGGCACGGTGACACCCGATTCCGGCCCGGCTTTGCGCAGTGACGGGGTGAAGCAGGCCGCCCTGAAGATCAAGGTGCGGGCGCTCAGCAATGGCGATCGCACCCGCCTGAACAAGGGCGCGGCGGAAACGGGGCTGATCATCACCGATGTGGAAGAGGATTCCGCCCTCGCCCGCAAAGGCGTGCAGGAAAATGATCTCATTTTGCGGGCCGGGGATCGGGCCACGGCCAGCCCGGCCGATCTCGATGCCGCGGTCACCAAGGCCTTGGCGGCCAATCGCCCGCTTTTGCTGGAGATCGAGCGCAATGGGCAAAGCCTGTTCGTTGGTGTGGATCTCAAGCCAAAGGAATAGGCGCGATGCATGTCCTGCTCGTCGAGGATGATCCGGAACTGGCGCAATCGCTGAAGATTGCCCTCGGCGAGGATGGCCACGATGTGGCCTGGGCAGGCGATGGCGAAAGCGCCGAGGAATTGGCGCGCGATGGGCGCTTCGATGTCATCGTGCTCGATCGCATGCTGCCCAAGCGTAATGGCATCGAAGTGCTCAGCAATCTGCGCAAAGCCGGCGTGTCCACGCCGGTGCTGATCCTTTCGGCGCTGGGCGATGAGGTGCATCGCATCGAGGGGCTCAATGCCGGCTCCAACGATTATCTGGGCAAGCCGTTTTCCACGCGCGAATTGCTGGCCCGGGTGCGCTCCTTGTGGCACGGGCGCGACAAAAGCGCCCCCCCGGTCAAGCTGCATGTCGGGGACATGGAGATGGATTTGCTGGCGCGCACCGTCATGCGGGCTGGCAAAAAGATCGAATTGCAGCCGCGCGAATTCCGGCTGCTGGAATATCTGATGCGCCATGCCGGCCAGGTCGTCACCCGCACCATGTTGCTGGAAAAGGTTTGGGATTATCATTTTGATCCGCAAACCAATGTGATCGATGTGCATATTTCGCGCCTGCGCTCCAAGATCGATAAGGATTTCAGCGAAACCTTGCTGCACACGGTGCGCG
Source organism: uncultured Caulobacteraceae bacterium (assembly GCA_964484435.1). GTDB lineage: Bacteria > Pseudomonadota > Alphaproteobacteria > Caulobacterales > Aquidulcibacteraceae. The sequence continues at coordinate 9,932 of CAZAGL010000018.1, read as the reverse complement.
GTTCGGGCTATCGCTTGGAGGCATGAGGACCAGCTTCCGCGAAGTCTTTCGAACGACAACCTTCCGCCTGGCGCTGGCCCAGGCGGCCGTGTTCATCATATTTGCCGCGGCTCTGCTCTCGTATGTCTATTTCACCACGGCGGTGCAGCTGACGCGCGATGCCGAGCAGGCCGCCAACGAAGAATTCGCCGCGCTGGAGCAGATCTATTACCAGGGCGGCATCAAGCGGCTCAATCAAGAGGTGATCGAGCGGGCTGCCGCCTCCGGCCAATTGCTCTATCTGCTGGCCAACGAATCGGGCGCGGTGATTTCAGGCGATTTCAGCGCGTTGCCGCAGAGCCCGGCCGCCATCGCCCAGCGCGCCGTATTCACCTTCGAGGCGGGGACAGAGGCCGTGCCCGAGCGCCGCCGCGCGCGCGGGCGGGTTGGGCGCCTGTTGCACGGGCCCATTTTGCTGGTGGCCCGCGATATGGGCGAGGCGCGCGCCATCGTGCGCAAGATCACCCAGGCTGTCTGGACCGGGGCGATTCTGGGGCTGCTTCTGTCTTTGGTGAGTGGGGTCTTGGCCAGCCGCCAGGCGGTAGAGCGCATCCAGGGCATCACCCGCACCACCCGTGAAGTCATGGCCGGCGATCTCAGCCGGCGCGCGCCCACGCGGGTTTCCGGCGATGAATTCGATGTGCTGGCCAGCGGGCTGAACGCCATGCTGGCACGCCTGGAGCGGCTGGTGCTGTCCAGTCGCAATGCCGGCGATTCCATCGCCCATGATCTGCGCACGCCGCTGGCCAGGCTGCGCCAGCGCCTGGAGGCCGCACTGGAGGCGGAGCCCGATTCCGAGCAGGATCGCGATGCCCTGCGCGCCGCCGCCGCGGAAACGGATGCCGTGCTCGCGACGTTCAACGCCGTGTTGCGCCTTGCGCGGTTGCAGACCGCCTCCAACTGGCAGTTCGAGGCGGTGGATGTCTCGGCCATCGTCGAGGATCTGGCTGAGTTTTACGGGCCCGCGGCGGAAGAGCAGAATCTGGGACTCACCGCCGAGGTGGCGCAAGGCCTGTTCGCCAAGGGCGATCTCAGCCTGATCAATCAGGCTTTGGCCAATCTGCTGGAAAACTCCTTGAAATATACCCCGGCGGGCGGGCGCGTGCATGTGCGCGCCCACCGGCTTTCCAACGGCATGATCGAAACCAGCGTGGCCGATTCCGGCCCCGGCATCGCCCTGGACGATCGCGAGCGGGTCATTGAGCGCTTTGTGCGTTTGGAAGCGGCGCGCACGACGCCCGGTGCCGGCTTGGGCCTCAGCCTGGTGGCGGCGGTGGCCGAGTTGCACGAGGGGCGCTTTGATCTGGAAGATGGGCTGGGCGGCAGTTTTGGCCCTGGCCTGCGCGCCGTTCTGATCCTGCCCCCGCCATGACCAATCGCGGGGGTGATCTGGCGCAAATCCTTCGCCCGCTGGGCGCGGATCCGTGTGCGGCGTTGGAACATGCCGCGCTCTGGTCTGGCCATCTGCGCCGCCTGGCCAGCCCCGAGCGCCTGGCCAGGCTGGCTTGCCTGCATCCTGAAGGCCTGTTGGACGAGGCGTGCCAAACGGCGCGTGCCATCGCCGCGGGGGAGATTGATCACGCCGGGGCGCGGCTGCGGCGCGCCAAGGCCGATGTGCATTTTGCCTGCGCCGGCGCCGATTTATCCGGTCATTGGAGCCTCGAAGAGGTGACAGCGGCCCTCAGCCGCTTCGCCGATTGCGCGGTGCAGGCGGCTTTGCGCGCCGTTGCCCACGCGGCTGGCCTGACAAATGCGGGCGATCCATTTGGTCTCGTCGTTCTGGCCATGGGCAAGCTTGGTGCGTTTGAGCTGAATTATTCCAGCGATATCGATCTCACCGTTTTCTACGATGCCGGGGCCTTCGGCCAAGATGGGCGCCACCGCGTGGTGCGCCTCGTCCAGCAAGTGGCCCGTTTGCTGGAAGAGCGCAGCGTGGATGGCTATGTGTTCCGCGTTGATTTGCGGCTGCGGCCCGATCCGGCTTCCAATCCGGTGGCGGTGACTTTGGCCGGTGCCGAACACTATTATCAGACCCTCGGCCAGATCTGGGAGCGCGCGGCCTTCATCAAGGCCCGCCAGATCGCCGGCGATTTCAGCATGGGCGATCAATTCCTGCGGGCCATGCGGCCATTTCTGTGGCGCAAGCATCTGGATTTCGCGGCCATCGCCGATATCCGCTCCATCAAGCGCCAGATCGGTGCGGCGGCGGGCAACGCGCCCCTGGAAGAGGACGTGTTTGATCTCAAGCGCGATCCTGGCGGCATTCGCGATATCGAATTGCTGGCCCAGACGCAGCAATTGATCCTCGGCGGGCGCCATGAAATGCTCCGCGAGCCCGGCACGTGCGCGGCCCTGGTCGCTTTGGCGCGTCACGGGGCCATCCAAGCTGAAGAGGCGGCGATGCTTCGCGCGTGCTATCGCGCTTTGCGCGGGGTCGAGCATCGCCTGCAAATGCTGGAGGATGAACAAACCCATGCCATCCCGGTGCAGCCCAAGGCCCGCGAGGCGCTGGCCGCGCTGTGCGGCCATTGCGAATTCGCCAGCCTGGCCAAGGCGTTGCGGCAAATCCGGGCGCAGGTGATGCGCATCGACGGCGCGGTTTTCCCCGCGGATCAAAGCCTTGCCGATCCGCTGGGCAGTCTATCCTTCACCGGCGTGGAGGATGATCCCCAAACCCTCATCACCTTGGGCAAACTAGGATTTGCGCGGGCCGAAGCGGTCACGGAGGCGGTGCGCGGCTGGCATCATGGCCGGGTGCGGGCCACGCGCTCCCAGCGGGCGCGGGAATTGCTCACGGAAATCACCCCCGCTTTGCTGCGCGCGTTCTCCGAGACGGGCGATGCGGATGCGGCCTTTCAGGCCTTTGATTCTTTTTTTTCGCGGCTTCCGCACGGCGTGCAGGCGCTGTCTTTGTTCGCGGCGCGGCCTTGGGTGCTGGAGGGCTTGCTGCGCGTCTGCGTGGCCGCGCCCAAGCTGGCCGCCCAGCTCAGCGCCCGCCCGGCGGCGCTCGATATCCTGCTGGATTGGCAGGCGCGCACCAGCGTGGAGGATTTGCCACGGATCTGCGCCGATATGTTGGCCAAGGCGCGCGCCGCCGAGGATCTGGAGACCGCGCTCAATGCCGCCCGGCGCGTGCACCGGGATGAAAGCCTGCGCTTGGCCCTGTTGTTGATTTCCGGCCAATTAGATGGCCCCCAATCGGGGCGTGCCCATGCCGGCCTGGCCGACGGGGTGATCGCCGCCCTGCTGGAGGCGGTACAGGCCGATTTTGCGCGCCGCGGGCGCCCCGTCCCGCAGCGCGTCTGCGTCCTGGGGCTGGGCAAGCTGGGCGGGCAGGAATTGGCCGGCGGATCCGATCTCGATCTGATGATGGTCTATGACGATCCGAACGAAAGCGCAGATGGGGCGACCCGCTTGACCCAGGCCTTGATCACCGCCCTTTCGGCCCCAACGACCGAGGGCCCGCTTTACGACATCGACATGCAAATCCGCCCATCCGGGGCCAAGGGGCCGATCGCCGTGCGGCTTTCGTCTTTCATGCGCTATTATCAGCAAGAGGCCTGGACATGGGAATTGATGGCCCTCACGCGGCTGCGCTTCATCGCCGGGGATGAAATCCTGGCCCGCGATGTGCTGCGCGTGGCGCAAGGCGCACTGGCGCGCGCCCGCGATGGGGCCAAGCAGAGGCAAGAGATTCTGGCCATGCGGGCCAGGATGGATCAAGAGCGCCCGCCCCATGGCGCATGGGATTTCAAGCTGGCCCCCGGCGGGCTGGTGGATGTGGAATTCGCCGTGCAGGCGCGCCTGCTGCTGGCCGCGCGCCAAACGGGCATGATGGCACGCGCGCATCTGGCCGATGCCATAAACGATCTCCGCCGAGGCGGCTTGCTGGCCGCGGGCGATGCGGATCTGCTGCTGGAGCGCTGGCGGCGCTTGACCATCCTGCGCCAGATCAAGCGGGCGGCCTGGATCGGCCATTTTGAACCGGCGCGCGCCCCGCGCCCCTTGTTGGATCACATGGCCGCCGCCTTGGGGGATTCCAGCTTTGACGCCAGCGCCCAGATCCACACGCAGGGGGCAATGGCCGCGCGCGCGCTGTGCCTGCGCCTCATCGCCGAGGAGGGTGAGGGCGGTTAGCCCAAAGCCTCTTGGACGTGCGCGGTGACGCGCGCCGGCAAGGTGATCATCACCATGGTGCCGCGCCCCAGTTCGCTCTCGATGCGCAACTCGCCCCCGTGCATTTCTGCCAAGGAGCGGGTGAGCGCCAGGCCCAGCCCCGTGCCGCTCTGCTTGGTGGTGCCCGAGATTTCCACCTGCTCGAACGGGCGGCCCAGCAGCGGCAGGAATTCGGGCGGGATGCCGGGGCCTGTATCGGCCACCGTAAAGCTGACGCCGCCGCCGGCCAAAGCCCGACCTTTGATCATGACGGCACCGCGCTGAGTGAATTTGACGGCATTGGACAAGAGATTCAGCAGCATTTGCTGAACCGCGCGGTGATCGGCTTCGATCATGCCCATGGTTTCGTTCTCGACGAGGAGTTGCAGGCCCTTTTCCTCGGCGCGGCGGCGCATCCAGCGCACCGCCTGCTCAATCGCCTCGCGCGGATCGAGCGGGCTGGGATCGAGCGTGAATTTGCCGGCCTCGATCTTGGCCATGTCAAGGATATCGTTGATGAGGTTGAGTAACAATTGTCCGCTGGAGAAGATATCTTTGCAGTATTCAAGATAGCGCGCATTGCCCACGGGGCCGAACATTTCGGTGGAAACCACTTCGGAAAAGCCGATGATCGCGTTCAGCGGCGTGCGCAGTTCGTGACTCATATTGGCCAAAAAGGCGGTCTTGGCCCGGCTGGCTTCTTCGGCGCGGAGCTTTTCTTCTTCGTATTTCTTGGCCAGTTCCCGATTGCGCCCCTCGGAAAGGGCCAGGCGCGCCAAAGTGGTGCGCATATCCCGGGAATTGGAGGTCAAGGCCCGCTCGTGCTCTTTCAGCGGCGTGATATTGGTGCCCACGGTGACGAGGCCGCCATCGGGCGTGACCCGCTCGATCACCTGAAACCATTGGCCAGAAACCAATTCGATCTCTCGCAAATGCGGATCGGTATCGTCATGGCGCTGTTGGCGGATGGCGGAGAGGCTGGCGGCGGCCAGCACCTCATAGGGCGAGCCGGGCTTGGCATGGCCCGATAGCTGAAACGCCTTGAGATAACTGGCATTGCAGGTCACGAGGCGGCGCTTGGCATCCCAGAGCGCGAAGGGGCCGTTATAGCCCTCGATGGCGGCGCGCAGGCGCCGTTCCATGGTGGAGGCGCGGCTTTCGGCTTCGCGCCGCGGTGTTTCATCCAGCGCCGTGCCGACAAAGCGCAGGCCCTCTCCCTCGCCGCTATCGATGGCCAGGCCGCGCAGCTCGATGATCGCGTTTGGCCGCGCCGCGACATGAAACGCCAGCTCGAACACGCCGCTTTCGGCGGCCTTGGCCAAGGCGGCGACGCAGGCCGCACGATCGCTTTCCGCAATCAGGCCGAGGAATGCCCGCGCCGATAGCTGATCGCTTGCGGCATTGAGCATAGTGCACAGCCGCGCGGAAAGCTGGAACATGCCCTCATTGGCGGCGGAATATTCAAACACCCCGGCGCGTGCCCCATTCACAGCGACCTTAAAGCGCTTGCGCGCGCGTTCCAGCTCTTTGGCCACATGTGCCGATTGGATCTGTTCACGGCGCACGGCCTGGGCGAGCGCAATGCCAGCCACAAGCGGCAAAAGCGCGAGTATCCCATCGACGACCAGATAGGCCCAGCGCTGCCAAGCTTGGCCTGCGCGTGTTTGGATTTGCAGCCCCCCCATGCCGATCGGCGCGGCGCGCGCCCCGGCAGCCAGCTTGGCGTTGGCCGGGCTAATGAGCGGGGCATAGGCGGGGCTTCCCAAATCCGGTGCCAGCAGGGCCACCGCGCCGATTTCCCCCTTGCGCGCCGCGATGATCAAGAGATTGGGGGCCTTGCCATCGAGCAGGACGGCCCGGCCGGCTTTTTGGGCGGCCACATAGCCGGCCCGGGCCGGGGCCACGGCGGCGGCATTGCTGGCCGAAGCCGGCTGGCCGCCAGGCCGAAACAGGACATAGCCGCCCGTGAACGCCTTCAACCTAACGCTGGCCTGAACGGCATCGCCATTGGCTGCGAATTCCTCAAGGCTGGCCTGCAGAAGGGCATGGCTTTGGAGAATTTGGGCCCGGACCTGCGCGGCACTGGCCTTGGCGCTTGCCGCAACCGCCGGGCCGGCATCTGCGCCACGCCAGTTTTGATAGGCGCGCAGCCCAGCGCCGAGCGCGCACACGAACAGCAGGATGCAAAGCCCAACAGTAAGCGCCCGATTGCCGGACAGGCGCACACCGGCCGGCGCGGAGGATTCCTGCATAAACTGCCCCTGTCCCGGCATTGCGCCAAGCGAATCAGCAATGCCACGCGCGCAGCGTAAAGGGGAAATTAGTAATCTGTCGAGCGATTCGGCGCGATCACTTCCACGGATTGCTTGCGGCGCTCGGGGCCGGAATAATTGGGATTGCGCTTGCGCCGCCGATCCGGCCCGAAATAGGTGGAAGAGCGAACAAAAGCCCGCGGCTTGTTGATCACGCCGGCCACCTTTTTATACAATTCATTGGCCGTTACGGGCTTGCAGCAGAATTCGGAAACCCCGGCATCGCGGGCTTTGAGCACTTTGCTTTTTTCCGAATAGGCGGTCAGCATGACGATGGGCACGAAGGGATTGGGGCTGTCATCGGCCGTGCGCACGAGGCGGATGAAATCCGTGCCATCGAGCAAATCCATGTGATAATCGACGACGATGAGATCGATGGCATCGTGGCGAACCACATCGAAGGCTTCCGCCGCGTCGCGCGCATCGAAAAAGTGCTTGATGCCAAAGCCGCGCAGAATGGTTTTTACGATGTTGATCATGTGATGATTGTCATCGACAATCAGAACACGCAGCCTTTCAAACACATTTGCGGAGATGACGGATTCGCCCATCCTTACGTTTCCAATCAAGAGACCGCGCTTTTCATACTACTTTACCTTGAAATATCTTTCTCAATCGTTGCCGTAACCGCGTTAACGCATTGGTGAGGCGTGTCAGCCATGCACGGGCATGAGCATAGAGCGACTCAGCCTGGCCGCCGCCCAGCGCGTGATCCAATCCGCCGCCAGCGCCACGGGCGCGGATTTCGCCTATCTGCTCAACACCGCGCAGCGGGAAAGCAGCCTGGCCCCGGGCGCGCAGGCTGCGACATCTTCGGCGGCCGGCCTGTTCCAATTCATCGAGAGCACGTGGCTGAACACGTTGGGCCGCTATGGCGAGAAGCACGGCGCGGCGCAGAGCGCGGCGGATGCGCGCTCCAGCGATCCTTCGGCCCGCGCACGCGCTTTGGATTTGCGCTTTGACCCGGAATTGTCCGCCAAGCTGGCCGGCGAATTGGCCAAGGAGAACAGCCAGTTTCTGGAACGCAAGCTTGGCCGCCCGGCCAGCGGCGCGGAGCTTTACGCCGCCCACGTGCTGGGGCCTGCCGGGGCCGTGAAATTGATTGAAGCGGCCAGTTCCGGCCAGGCGGATGCGGCCAGCCTGTTTCCGGCTGCCGCCCGCGCCAATGCCAACTTGTTTTACGCCAAAGGCGGTGCGCCCTTGAGCGCCGCCGGCGTGCTGGAGCGCCTGGATCCGGCCAAACATGGCCATGGCGGGTTAGGGCCAAAAGCTTCGGGGCCAGAGCCCATTCCACCGACGCCGTTTGAACGCCACGGGCTGTTTGCGCTATTGGCCCAGCAATTTGCGCGGGGCGAAGAGGATCTCGAGCCTTTGCAGCGCGCCGCGCGCGCGTATCTCGAGAATGCACGCCAAAACTTCGTTAACCGAAACGGAGGACACTCCGCTCATGGATCGCCATCCGACGGGAGCAGCTGAGATGAGTGTCGTTACGATGCGGTCGCAACTCACCGAGGCCGATGTGCGCGCCTTGGTCAAAGCGCCGAACGAGCAAGAGCGCGCCGCGGCCGCCGAAAAGATTTGCGCGCGCGTGGATCGCGCCGTGCTCTCGCCCGAAGAGCGTGTCCATGCCGAAGCAATCCTGCGCCTGATGGCCGAGGATGCTGTGGTGCAGGTGCGGCGCGCTTTGGCCGTGACCTTGCGCGCCTCCCCCAAGCTGCCGCGCGATATCGCCCGGGCCTTGGCCCGCGATGTCGAGGCGGTGGCCCTGCCTGTGCTGGAGCATTCGCCCGCGCTTTCGGATCAGGATTTGCTGGAATTGCTGGCTGTCGCCCCCTTCGCCAAACAGATGGCCATTGCCGGGCGCGAAACCCTGAGCACGGCCGTCACGGATGTTTTGGCCAAGCGCGGCGCGCCAGAGGTCGTTAAAAAGGCGTTGGCCAATGAAGGTGCCGAGTTCGCCGAGGAAGGCCTCAACACCGTGCTTTCCCGCTTTGGCGGCAATGAGAGCATTACTGGCCAGATGGCCCGTCGCAATAAGCTGCCGACGCGCGTCGCCGAAAAGCTGATCGCCCTCGTTTCCGGGGAAATGTTCGATTATTTGATCAATCACCACGAATTGCCGGCGCAAGTGGCCATCGATCTGGCCTCCGGCGCGCGTGAGCGGGCCACTTTGGATCTTGTTGAGCAGGCGGGTCGCCAGCAGGATTTGGCCAGCTTTGCCCATCAGCTGAATGTGCATGGGCGCCTGACGCCGTCTTTCATCATGCGGGCCGTGTGCCTTGGCCAGATCGCCTTCATCGAATATGCCCTGGCCGAGCTGGCCCGCGTCCCGCACCAGCGCGCCTGGCTGCTTGTGCATGATTCCGGGCCACTTGGCCTGCGCACCTTATTTGACCGGGCCGGCCTGCCCGTG
>CAZAGL010000018.1:0-1003 GCA_964484435.1 uncultured Caulobacteraceae bacterium | reverse complement strand
CCGCCATCGATCTGCACCATCAGCTTGAGCAAGAGGGCATGACGGATAATCCGCTGATTTTCCGCCAGCGCATGGTGGAGCGCGCGCTCACCTTGTTCCAAAGCATTCCCAAGGATGATCTGGATTATCTGCTCGATAAGCTGGATGCCACATCCAAGCGGGTGCGCAGCATGGCCAGCGCCAGCCCAGGAAAATCAACTAGCCCATAGGGCCAAGGCGCGTCTCGAAGGCGTCATAACCCTCAGCGATCAGCCGCGTCGGGGCCATATTATTGGGCGGTTCGCGCAGCACGATAACCCAGCCGGCGGCCTTGGCCGCATCCATGCGCTGGGCTTGGGCTCCGGGCGCGTGCTCTTCCAGGACGAGCGCGGAAAACAATGTGCGGGTGCGCGCATCCAGCGCCAGGCTGGGCTTTGCGCTGGCCCGCAGCCCCAATGACCAGCCCCTGCCACGCAGCTTTTCCAGCGCGTGCTGCACGCCGGTGCCCAGCGCGAAGGCGCTTTCCTCGATCTCCAGCTGGAGGGTTTCGGGGCCATGGCCCGCGCCGGCCAGCGCCGCATCGAGATGGGCCGCGTGCTCCGGCTGGTTCAGGTGGGTGATGGGCAAAGCCAAATGCACAGGCGTTCCGCGCCCGATGCGCTGCCAGCGGCCCATGGCTGCATCCAAATGGCTGAGCATGTCCCGAAAGGAGGGGTCCATGCTGGGCGCGATGGATAGCGCGCCGCCACAAACGGCGTTATTGCGCAAATCGCGGCGCGCACTCAGCCGGTGCGCGCTGTTCGACGAGGGTTGAAAATGGGGAAGCATGGCCTGACCTGTGATCCAGGGCGCAGGCTAACCGATCGATGTTAAGGAAGCGGGGAGGGTTTCTGGTTAAAGCCCGGTAAAGCCCGGCGTGTCAGGATTGTGCGGTTTCGGCCAAGGCGCGATCCACGCTGGCATCGAGTTCCGCGGCGAGAATGCGGCCGATGGCGTGCTGATCATTGCGGATATTGTCGCGGAT
>CAZAGL010000017.1:6165-16793 GCA_964484435.1 uncultured Caulobacteraceae bacterium | reverse complement strand
GAACAGTTTCGATCCACGCCTCCGTGATGGAGGCGACCTTGTCGGCGGCCTGCTGCAAAGTAATGGGCATGAGTTTCGATCCACGCCTCCGTGATGGAGGCGACTTTGTGTCGCGGTTACGTCGACCCCGCGCACGTCGTTTCGATCCACGCCTCCGTGATGGAGGCGACTGCAGGGGATCGGCAAGACGCGGTGCAGTGGGGTGTTTCGATCCACGCCTCCGTGATGGAGGCGACGGCGGGTAAGATATCCTATTGTCGCACAAAAGAAAATCGGGTGCGTTGCGCGAACCCTCGCTGGATCGCAACTCGCATCGCAGCGAACTGCGGCCGCGATGCGCCAAGTGGCTGATAGAATTGGTTTTTCACGCATCGCGAACCTGGCGCAGTCAGCACGGTCGCTTGAGGTTCGCGACGCGCCGTTAGACGAGCAACGCGCCCTCAAAACCATCGGCGGGCTTGGCACCCACGTGCTCAACGCGGCGACGGCCTTCGGCACCGAGCCGATAGAAGCGCAGACTGTCGGTCTTCACGTCAATTAGCGCCACCAAGCGGGCGCGCAGGTGAGTCCATTGTGCGGGATCGACTTCGCATTCGAACACTGAGTTCTGCACGCGCTGGCCAAAGTCGAGACAAGCGCGCGCAACTTGCCGAAGGCGGCGCTTGCCGGCGAGGGTAAGTGTGCTGACATCATAGGCAATCAGCATCAGCATGCTCATCTCCAAATGAAAGCTGGATAGCCATCGAGATCGCCGCGCAGGTGTCGTGCGAGCAATTGCGCTTGCAGGTGTGCGACGAGACCAAGCGGAGCTGTTTCGCCGAGAAAAGGATGACGCAGCTCGTCGCGCTTGCGCTCTTGCCAGGCGATCAGAACTTGCTTGCGTGCGTCCTCATTCATTTTTACAGCGCCAAACTCTTCGACGATGAAATCTTGCGGCTTAAGTTGACCCCGATTGACCAAACTGAGCGCCAAGCGGTCGGCAAGGACGGGCCGCAACTCCTCCATAAGATCGAGCGCCAAGCTGTTGCGCCCGGGGCGGTCTGTGTGGAGGAACCCGACCTGCGGATCAAGACCGTGTGCTTCCAGGGCTGAGCGGCAATCGTGGCCAAGCAATGCATACAGGAAGGAGAGCAGCGCGTTGATCCGATCAAGCGGCGGCCGGCGTGAGCGATTGGTGAAGCGGAAGGCGTCGCCCTCGGAGCGAACAAGGTGGTCAAATACTGCGAAGTATGCGGCCGCTGCCTCACCTTCGAGGCCGCGTACCGCATCGATGGTGTTGAGCGTCAGGGCGCGCTGAGCAATACCGTAGAGGCGTTTCTCGGCACGGTTGAGGGCCTCGCGTGCATCGGGATCCATGGCCGCGCCATGGTCGCGGAGCGCACGCAGCAACACCGTGCGCTGATTCGATGCTTTTGCCGCTACAATGGCTTGGACAACGATCACAGCCCGCGCCTCGTCATCCGCGACCCGATATTGCGTTCGACGGAGCAGCACGTTGCCGCTTCGTTTCCCTTCGACGCGCGCAAGGAAGCGCCCATTCGGGTCCAGAAAGGAGAGAGACAGGCCATGTTCCGCGCAAGCGGCCATGAGCGCGGGCGAGGCACCGGCGCGGGTGAAGCCGATTATGCCGTCAAGCATGTGAAGCGGCACACGGCCACGCTCTGCGCCGGCGATCTCGACAACGACATTCGCGCCGTCTTTGCATAGCCAAGCATCCTCGCTGGTCACATAAAGCGTGTTGAGCATGCGCTTCATGGTTCTTGCTCCGTGCTAGCGCTGAGTTGCCGCGCGAGCCAGGCTGCTACGTGCGGCGGAGCTTGTAGCTTTTCTGGTTTACACAGCGTCAGCAGCGAGCAGCGTTTGCAGGCGGGCGTATGGACTGGTGGGGGTGTGCGGCCAGCGGCGATGTCGTCACGAGCGGCGCGCGCAGTGGCAGCCGTCAGCGCGCGGAGTTCCGCATCGAAGCCCACCTCATGCCTGCGCCGAGTTTGGGCATAGAAAAGCGCACCCCGCTCGACCGGCTGATCGAACATTTCCTCCAGCGCCATGGCTTGCGCGCAAAGCTGGACCTCGTCGGCCCGATGGGTCTTGGGACGGCCGCGCTTATACTCAACCGGCAACGGTTTGGGCGGATCGCCATGAAGCTCGACTACGTCGGCGATGCCGGAAACACCGAGGGAAAGGGAACGGAGCGCAACGCCGCGGAGGATACGAACACCGTCGCGGCGCTCGCCGCGCCCGGAGTCCACGCGCTCATGCAGCAATCGTCCTTCTGTGGTTGCGACATCTTCGGCCCACAATTGCTCGACGTGGATTAGCGCGCATTGGCGCGGACAGAAGAGATAGTGTTGCAATGCCGAAAGCGGAATCAGCGCCTCCTCCTCCGCGCGGCTAGGAGGTGCCGAGCGCAGCATCAGCCCACGTCAACAAATGTCACGAGTTCGGCAAGGGGCTTGCCGTCGAGCGTGATCTCGTAATCGTCAAACGCCCGGGCGGCTGGCCAGTTTCCGGTGCGCTCGTCACCGACGAGGTGACTTTCGCCGCGATGTTTGCGGTTGGTCTTGACGCGGCTGAACAGCGCGTTGGCGTGCGCAGAGCCGAGCGCGCTGCCGTGGCGAAAAACGATGAGGCGGCGGGTCGCCATTTCGCCTCGCGCGGCGGAGCGGTCGTGCTCGAACATGTTGCTGAGCGCCTCGATGAGGAGTTCGAGATCTGCTTCAGAAAAGCCTGTGCCCTTGGTTGCATGCGAGGCAAGCGGTGCCGAGATGAAGCCGTGCGCGCGGTAGAGGCCGTAGGGCACAATGTGCTTGCGACCCATGGTGCGGCCACCCTTTTCTTCGGTGTCCTTCTCGGTTGTGGCAGCGAGGCGTGTGATCGAGATTTCGAGCGGCAAGACGGGCTCGACCGAGGTCGCGAAGCCAATCTGCACCGGACCACGTACTTGACCGGCATGAATGCCAGTCGTCATTACTGCGCCAAACGTACGGATATCCCAAAAATTTGCGCACATCCATTGTGTTAGCGCGCGCGCCTTTTCATCGTCCTTGGGAGGTTTTTTCTTGTCTTCCGCCTTGGTGACGTCCGGAATCACCGCTTTCCAGCTCCTGTCATGCTCAAGGTTCAACGTTGCGCCAGCGCGCATGTAGATTTCGTGGCCGAGCGCGTCCTTGTCCTCTGCTTTGACGAGCGCCACATAATTTCGGATCTTACGCTTCAGCGCTACATCGGACACAAGGCCGTGATTGGTCTCGGGATCGAGACGCGGCAAGTTGCCGGCGTCCGGGTCGCCGTTGGGATTGCCGTTGATCACATCGAAATAGAGCACGAATTCGTGGCGGCGTGTAAGCGCCGGGCTGTCAGTTGCTGAATCAAGCGCCATCAGTCTTGTCCTTCTTGCGGTACGGAAGATTGGGTTTTGTCGGATTTGGCGAAGCGCTGGTGGTAATATCCCAACGCAAACCGGCCCTGGTCTTCAAGCTTGAGTGAGCGCGGAAAGTCGCGATCAATCTTGTTGACGATTTCGCCGATGGTTTGCTCGTACCAGTGTGAGAGGCCGGGCTTGTCCTTGCGCACCTTTGCCAAGTGATTTTGGGCACCTCGGTCGATCAACGGGAAAACCAAAGCCGGCGTTGCAGAAGCGGCACCGTAATATTTGTCACGTATCGTAGCGTTGACGTTTCCGAGCGCAGTTTCCTGCGCGCGCTCATACACCGCGAACAGGCGGCCAAGTTGGTAGGCAACATTAGGATTGTCTGGATCAAGCGCCATTGGCGGTTCCTCGCTTTCAAAACCAAATCGATTCAGACGCGCCAACACGGCGCGAATGGCGGCGGCGTGCCAGCCGGATGCAGGATCGTCGCCGGCCCGCAAGCGCATCAGCGCGGCTGACATCAACGTGCGCGGATAGGGCGCGCCAGTCAGGACTGCACGCGTAACCTCGCCGACAAGAAGGGGTGGGATGTTGTCGGATTTCTCTTGCAGCGCCGTCGTTTTCGCCAGCAACCGTTGCACGGACGGTGGCGAGCCGTTGCGCCAAGGCTTAGGGTCTATCGTAAGGTCGGCGGCGTGTTCGGCCAGGCGCATGGCAAAGGCGTCAAATGAATCGCTCACCCAGAAGCGAACAGAGAGCCGTGCCGCATTGGGCGAAAGCCCGAGCACATGAAACCGCACGCCGCGCGCAAGCTGAAGCGTCGGTGCTGCAACTGCTCTGCCGGCGGCAAAGTCCTGAAGTGCGTCGCGGAGCCTGGCGGCTTCGTCCAAGTCGCGGGGAAGTTGCTCATCGCCCCCTGTTCCCGAACCCTCGATGGGTTCGAAGATTGAGCTAAAGGCCAATTCGGCCGCGTTGGCGCACTCCTCGTTCTCAGCGTCGGCCCAGAACACCACCGTCGCGTCGCCCACCGAGCCCTTGAGCCGATTACGCCCACTACGCTCGAGCATGCGGTTGAGCGCCGCGCCGTAGCGGAAGGCAGCGGTTTTCGAAGTCGGCGCGTTATCGCCTTGGTCTTTTCCGTAGGACCTTGAAGATTCAAGATTGAATGAAACGAGCGAGTCAGCGTCTCTGAATCCATTCACCTTATAGTGCAACCGGGTGATGCCTGATTCCTGTCCGCTCACCAAACACATCGCCTGATCAAGCGGCAAGCCGGCGAGGTAGGCCGCCCATCTCTTTTGCGCATCTGGCTTCTCGTGCAAATATTCGTGTTGCCCATCCAGCCTGAACACGACGACGCCATCTTGAAAGGGCAGGTTCCAAGCCCGATCAGATTCTGACAAATACCGTTGGAAGTAGCTCAGTAGTGCCTGAAGTGCGGGGTCGGTCGTGTCTGAAAGCAGCTTCGCGTGAAAAGAAGCCGAGCTTTCGAATTTCCGTTGTACTCGGGCGTCACCCTGCTTTCGGCCGAGGATGTATGAGGGATTGTCGGCCAAGAAGTAGGGAACCACCGCTTGCGATGTTCGTGCTGAAGGCTCGGTTATCGGCTCGGGGACGAATGCGTTCTTCCCGCCACGCGAGTCGTCGCCAAGCGCATGCAGCGCGACCACTTCGCCTGCAGGGGACAGCAAAATCTCTCCCTTCACCTGCTGCGCAACATATCCGAGTGGTGGTGCCTCACCCCGCCGCGCCATGCGGTCATAATAGCGGTCCAGCGCCTGCAAAATGGTCATGTGGCGGCGCTCCGGGCTAGGCAGGCATGCACGTCGAGCACGCCTTCGCGCAGTTCGGCGCGAAAAAACCGGGAGACGCCGCCGCGTCCATGGTCAATGTCGTGCAGCATCCACCCCAGATCGCGATTGCGCCAGTCATCAGGGAGCTCACACCTGGGGAGCGGTGCGCCGGAGGAAATGAGCGCGAAGTCTGCAGCAAACTCGCGCGTGCCGAGGCACGGTCGATGGAAGCATTGCCCGCTCTCAGCGCGGCGGTTGAACATGGACAGGTGCTTGGCCTCGTTGTCGTCCCCGGCCTTCTCGGTGAGTTCGAAATGCGCTTCGATCACGTAAGCAACGTCGCGGAGAAGCAGCGTTGCGCGCTGCTGGCGTGCTTCCTCAACCACAATGCCAAGGCCAGCGGTGATGCCCGCCTTCATTGCGGTCGCTGCGCTTGAGGCGCTAGCCTTGAGACCAACTTCGTTGCGGCGAAAAGACTGAAAGCGTACCGGCTTTAACACGTGAATGCGATCCACTACCCAGCGGATGGCCGGCTTCCAATGGATCGCCTCGAGGATCCCACGGGCCGCCGATGGCGTCATCACGTCATAGGAGACGCGCTCTACCTTCATCTCTGGGCGCGTGAAACAGGCCCATTCGCCCCAGACATGCAATCGAATGCCGTAGCTCATAGTTGAACCTCGCAACTTCAAGCAGCGCCCAACTCCCCGCCTTGAAAATAATTTGTTCGCTAATTGTTCGAATTCAAGGGGCCCCGTTTAGGGGGCAAGTTCAGTGCAGCAAATCATAAACACCGTGTTTCGATCCGCGTGGTGCCTATAGCGGTTCAAGCGTCACCACGACTTCACCATCCCTTCCCTGATGGCACCCGATTACCCATTCGTTTTTTGCTTTTATTGCAATTTCATTGCCATTTCTTTGTTGGATTGCACAACGACGGTCACATGTGTGGCGCAGATCCAGGGCATTGGGGCTCCAATCGCCACCAACAATGCCGCGACAAAGCGGCCAGTCAACTAAATTATAAATACCATGAAGATCACATTATGTTGCTAGCAGCGTTGCGGGCGAAGCGAGCTTCAAGATCCAGTCCTGTGGCGTCTCGATAAAGCGAACCTTCCTCGAAGGTAAGCAAATCATCACCGAGCGCAGGATGCGCCGGTTTCAGCACCCCTCGGCTGAGCCATTCATCGCGGGCTCGCTTAGGAATCGACACGGTATAGGCCTGGAGCTTGCGCAGCAGATCGCGCGTTGGTCGCTCGCAAGCGCGGAGCTCTCTCAGCAAATTTTGTGCCTTATCGTCGATGGGAACGATCACCGTCTCCATCACATCTTCGATAAGGCGGAACGACGAGGCAATAGAGCGAAATGGAAACTCGAACGATTTCGCCCGTTCACTGAGCGCGGGCAAGACGCCAGTGGACCCGTTCTCAATTGCTGTCGTATCAAGGGCAGCCGCGCCATTCTGAAAATACAGCTCACCGAAATAATGACGCATTGCCTCGATGCCGAGCGCGTCGGGAAAGTTCCTGCGCTTGGTTTCCCGCATTGCTTGCTGAAAAACCTTGAACTGGCGTGGCGTGCACTTCTCTTCGTCGCTGGCAAAAACCACGACCCGGCCTAACCCGTCGAGCTTGCCTTCACGATTGCAGCGGCCGGCCGCTTGCGCGATTGAGTCGAGGCCGGCCTCCGCACGCCAGACCTCCGGAAAATCCACATCGACTCCGGCCTCAATCAGTGATGTCGCGACGAGGCGCACCGGCTCATTGCGTTGCAACTTGCCGCGCACCTCGGCGAGAAGTGTGCGACGGTGGATCGGGCACATCAATGTACTCAGGTGCAAAGCACCTGGTAATTGTGATATCTCATTATAAATAGCGCGTGCGTGTGCGCGCGAATTGACGATGCACAACATCCGTTCCTGCTCCGCGAAGCGGGATGCGATCTCGGCATCGGTTGTCGTTGCTCTGTACTCGACTTGCACGCGCCGCAGATCCGCATAGAGGCGCTCCGGTTCGGGTGCCAGTTCGCGCTCAGGACCGATTTCGAGCCCCAGTGTGGCGGGGAGCGCGCCGTCAGTTCCGCGCCACGCAGGCTGCGTTGCCGTGCACAGGACGACGCTTGTGCCGTAGTTGCGCTGCAACTCGTCTAACGCGGCAAGACAAGGAGCGAGAACCCCAACTGGCAGGATTTGGGCTTCGTCCAGAACAACGACAGAGTGGGCAATGTTGTGCAACTTTCGGCAACGCGAGGTGCGAGCCGCGAACAAGCTCTCGTAGAATTGAACGGCCGTCGTGACAATAATGGGTGCGTCCCAATTCTCGGAAGCTTTATTGAGTTTGTCCACCGCGTCGCGACCTTCATCATCGCCCTCATCGCTCCTTGGATGCACTTCCCAATCAAAATTGGCGTGGTGCTCAAGCACATCGTTTTCCGTATCGAGCGCCTTGCGGAAGACATCAGCGGTTTGCTCAATGATCGATGTGTAGGGGATCACATAAATAACTCGGCGCAAGCTGTGGCACTGAGCGTGCTCCAAAGCGAACGAAAGCGATGCCAACGTCTTCCCACCACCAGTTGGGACAGTCATGGTAAAGAAGCCGGGTGCCCCCTTTGCTTTGGCACGCACGTGGTCGAGGATTTTTCCCCGAAGAATGTTGAGGGGCGTATCGGCCCGTCGGATCTTTCCCATGTAACATTCCATGCGCGCGCGCAGGGTGTCGATGGCCTCGAAATCGCCTCGGGCGGGCTCTCTGCCCTCTGCCGTCAAGTAGAATTGTTCGGTTGCCAGAAAGTCCGCATCGACAAGGCAGGAAAACAGCATGCGGGTGAGAAAGGCTTCACTGAATCCTCGGTGCTGGCTGGCTCGAGGTTTGCGCTCTGGCACCAAGAGGTCGTGTTGAGGAAGCGGGCCGGCATGTTCTCGCCAGCTGGTATAGTCCTTGATGGCATATTCGCCCGCATTCAATCTGCGCAGCAACGATTGTGAATCCGCTAGACCTGCATGGTGACCCGCGATAGCGAACGCGATCATGCGCCCCACGCCACCCGGATATGCGTTGGAGGCCTCACGGGCACCAGCGGTGGAATGATCTGGGCCGCGGGCTCCGCCAGTGCTGGGTTTCGAGATGTAATCCTGAAATTCGTGGGAAGCCTTTCCAATGTCATGTAACAAGCCCGCGACGCGCGCGGCCTCAGCCCACCCGAATGGGGCCGCAAATGAATGCGCTTTTTCCCCAACTGCAGCCAAATGATGCGCCAGCGCTTCCCAATCCTCTTTGGGGCGATTAGATATTGAGTGCGCGTACATGACCGATTCCATTGCGAGCCACCCAGAGAACTACGATGAATCGTGGGCACCCCGCAAGCAATCTGCTCGACATCTTCCCCGGCTCCCTGGCCGACAACACCGGCAGGCGCGTCGACCTTTCGGAGGAACGCGCCCGCGGCCCGACGCCCATGGCTCTCCTTGCCATCCGCCTCGCGATAAAGCCGCGCATCGGGGGCGGAGATGGTCCGATCCGGATCTGTGCATCCCATTGCCGCAACAGGCCTTTGCAAATGTCAGGACCACTGAACTCAGAGCTTCGGCAAATTGTTCCAAAGCCGCTCGCGCAAAAAAGAAAACAGCTACATTACGGATGATAACGGATTGCCGAGTTTGTGAATAAAGAAACGAAGATTGGGCTCGGCTCGCACTCAATACGTTTAGCCGGCATCTGGAAAAAACAAATAATTGGCAAAAAAAATGGCTGTTGAACCGCGGAGCAAATATGCGCTCACCTCTGCGTGTGAACAAAAGCGTCACCAGATCAGTTCCCGCCCTCACCCGCATCGGCCCAGATTTGCAGGCCTTTTCCTAAACTTTACTCGGCTTGAAGGATCTTGCCCATCTCGTTCATGGCGTTTACAAGCGCCACGAATTGGTCCGCTCCCAGTCCGGTGGCTCCACCATTTCCCCGGAAAACGGGGCGGGATCCGATCTCACCGGAGGGCGCATGGCGCGCGCGCGTTTCAAGATGGGGCTGGCCGGGGCGGGGGTGTTTGGGGCGCTGCACGCGCAAAAGCTGGCAGGCGATGCGCGCGTCGATCTGATCGCCGTCTATGACCGCGATGGCGTGCGCGCCCAGGCTCTGGCCGATCGCTTCGGCCTTGCCGTCTTCACCGATTTTGCGCTGTTTCTCGAAGGGCTGGAAGGCGTCAGCATTGCCAGCGCGGCCAGCGCGCACGCCCATCAGGCGCTCCAGGCTTTGAATTCCGGCAAGGCCGTTTATGTGGAAAAGCCCTTGGCCACCCGATTGGCCGATGCCATGGCCTTGCTCGATGCGGCCAAGGTCTGCCGCGCGGTTTTGGCCTGCGGCCATCAAGAGCGTTTCGTGTTGCGAGGCCTCGGCCTTTTCGATGCGCAATGCCCCAAGCCCTTGCGCGTCACGGCCCGGCGCCTTGGCCCGCCTTCCGGCCGCGGCCTCGATGTTTCGGTTTTCCTCGATCTCATGGTGCATGATGCCGATCTGGCCTTGGCCTTGATCGGCGCGCCGGTCCAATCCGTCGAAGGATTGATCCTGGCCCGGCAAAACGGCCTGGCCGATGCCGGGGAGGCGCATGTCCGCTTCACGGGCGGGGCCGCGGCCAGCCTCAGCGCCAGCCGGATCGCCTCCGTCAAGGAACGCTGCCTGGAGCTGGACTATGCCAGCGGCCCCGTGCGCATCGATTTCGTGACCGGGCGGATCCAGGATCATGCCCGGCTTGGCCTGCCTTCTGCCTTGCCGCAGGCCGATCCGCTGGGCCAATCGCTGGCGGCTTTCGTTTCTGCGGCTTTGGGCGATGCATCTTCTCCCTTGGTGCCCGGGCGAGCGGGGTTGGAGGCCTTGGATTTGGTATTGCGCGCGGAGGCAGGCGCATGAAATCCGCGCTCCAGGCCGGGATCGAGACGCTGGAAGCCGAGGCCGAAGGCCTGCGCGCGCTCGTAGAGGCTTTGCAGGATGGGATGGCGGCCGGCTTTGTGGCCGCTTTGGCTTTGGTGCGCGATGCGCCTGGCCGCCTGATCGTGACCGGCATGGGCAAAAGCGGGCATATTGCGCGCAAGATCGCCTCAACCTTCGCCTCGACCGGCCAACCCGCCCAATTCGTGCACCCTTCCGAGGCCAGCCATGGCGATCTGGGCATGATCACGGCGGCCGATTGCGTCTTGGCGCTTTCGCGATCAGGAGAAACGCCAGAGCTTTCGGATCTGGTGGTCCATTGCCGGCGCCAGCGCACGCCTTTGATCGCCATGACCTTCGTGCAGACAAGCGCCTTGGCCAGGGCGGCCGATGTGGCGCTGATCCTGCCGGCGCGGGCCGAGGCCAGCCTCGATGCGCCTGCCCCTACGGTCTCGACCACCATGTGCCTCGCTTTGGGCGATGCCTTGGCCATGGCCTTGCTGCGCGAGCGCGGCTTTGGCCCGGCGGAATTCGGGGCCGTCC
>CAZAGL010000017.1:0-6155 GCA_964484435.1 uncultured Caulobacteraceae bacterium | reverse complement strand
CGTCCATCCCGGGGGCAAGCTGGGCGCGCTGCTCAAGCGCGTCGGCGAGGTGATGCGCGTGGGGGAGGATATGCCCCTCGTGCCCCCCGATGCCGCGCTGAAGGATACGCTGCTGATCATGAGTGCCAAGCGTCTGGGCTGTGCCGGGGTGGTGCAGGATGGGCGGCTGATCGGCATGATCACCGATGGCGATTTGCGCCGCCGCTTGAGCGCCGAGGCCTTCGCGCGCGATGCCCGCGCGCTGATGAGCCCCAATCCCAAAACGCTCCCGCCGGAGGCGTTATTGGCCGATGCCGTGGCCTTGATGCAGGCGGCGAAGATCACCTGCCTGTTCGTCGTGGACGCCGCTGGCGCGCCGCTGGGCGCGGTGCATTTGCACGATTTGCTCAATTTTGGGGCCCGTTGAGCCTGCGGGGCATTGCGGTGTTTGCAAGTTGGCCAAGCTGGGATAAGCAAGCGCAAGGCGCGCCAGTGTCCTGAACCAGAAGTTCGCCGAACAATTGGATCAGCCTCTCAGCGAACTTCTGGTAAAAGGAAACTAGAATCATATTCTTCTAGTGTGGCTTTTTATTCAGAAATTCGCTATTCGGCCTCCATCAATCGGAAGCGAATTTCTGAATCGCCACACTAGCGCCCGATTGAGCCCTTTTTGCCGCATACCGGCGCGCCGATTGCCCCGTATTGCGCGGGGAAAGCGCGCGGCATCTGGCCCCCAACCCCCGGAGCCCGCATGACAGCCCCCTATCGCCTTTACGGCGGCCAATTTTCTCCGTTTTCCCAAAAGGTTGCCAGCTTTCTGCGCTATAAGGGCATCGAGCATGCCTGGATCGAGCGCACGGCCGCCACGGCCGCCGAGTTCAATCGCTATGCGAAGTTGCCGCTTTTGCCTTTGCTGGTCGGTGCCGACGAAGGGGTCTTGCAGGATTCCACGCCCATCCTGGAAGTGATGGAGCGGCGCCATCCCGAGCCCGCCACCCGCCCGCAGGAGCCCGCGCTCGGCTTTATCGCCGCTTTGCTGGAAGATTTCGCCGATGAATGGCTGAACAAGGCGTTGCAGCATTATCGCTGGAGCTTCGCGCCCGAAGCGGGTGCCAATGCCATCGCCCAGGCCGCTTTGGGGGAGGCGCAAAGCGCCTATCACCAGGCCGGTGCCGCCGAAATCCTCAGCCGCATGCAGGCCCGCCGCGAGGTGATCGGCCTCAGCGAAAGCGCCATCGCGGTGATCGAGGCCTCCTTCACCCGCACGCTGCGCGCCCTCGATCAGGCCGTGCAGACCCGGTCGTTCCTGTTTGGCGAGCGGCCCTCTTGCGCCGATTTCGCCTTGGCTGCGCAGCTGGCGCAAATGCTGCCGATCGCGCAGGCTGGTGCCTTGATCCGGGCACAGGGGCCAAGCCTTTCGGCCTGGCTGGCGCGCATGGATCAGCCTGTCGGCCAGGGAGATTTCTTGCCGCTGGATGCGGCCATCATTGGGCTTGAGGCATTGCTGAACGAGGCCTGCACCGTGTATTTGCCCTGGCTTTGCGCCAATTCGCGGGCCCATATCGCCGGCCAGGCCAGCTTTGAAATCGCGATTCATGACCAGCTCATGCGCCAGGCCCCGCAGCGCTATTCTTCCAAGGCACTCTCGGAATTGCGCCGCAAGCGCGGCTTTCTGCGCCAGGATTCCGCCTTGGCCGAGCTGCTGGCGCGGTTTGGCGCGGACGAGATCCTTGCCCCCGCTCCTGGCCAGAGCCCGCCAGGGCCCGCATCCCAAGATGAAATGGCCCAAGCCGAAATGGCGGCCCAAGAACCTCGCGCAGAAGACGATGCGCGCCATGATTCGATCGATTGAAATCCCTTCGATCGCTTGAGCAGCCTGCTAAACGCCGGCGGCTTTGGCCTCGGCATAGGCTTCGCCGAGCAGGCGGCCATAGGTTTCGACCTGGCCGGGGCCGTTATAGACGCGGGCAAAGCCGGTCCAGTCCAGGCGCTGCAGGTCATCGATAAGGCCCTGGGAGCGGACAAAAGCCTCAAAAGCCAGCAATTGGCGCTCATGGCTTTGGGCGATATCTTCGACAAAGCCGCTGGCGGAGCCAAAGCCGGCGGCGGCGAAATTGCTGCCCAGGATCTGGAACAGGCCCCAGCTGGCGCTGCTGAGCGCCGCCTCGGCATTGAGGGCATAGGCCGCAGCGAGCTGCTCATAGCGCTCGCTCTGGGTGCGCGGATAGGGCCGCTCGCGCCAATTGCGGTAGGAGATGGTTGGGTTGCTGGCGTCATAGGCGTGATCCGTCAGCCGCGAAAAGATGTGCGGCTCAAACAGGATGATCGGGCGCCCATCCGTGCCGAAGCCCGAACCCCGGCTTTCCACCTTCAAGACCGCGCGCACGGCCGCCACTTCGCAGCCCAGCCGCGCGGCGCTGGCCATGACCTGCGCATTGGTCAAGGCGGCCATGTCGCTGGCCACCAGCCGATCCAAGAATGGCCCGGCGGCAGCGGCCTCGCGGCGCACGATGACATAGGCCTCCGACAGCGATTGAGCATAGCGCGCCACCCCATTGGGGCCGTTATAGACGCGGGCAAACCCCTCCCAATCCTTGGCGCGCAATTCATCGGCCAGGCTCTTGGCCCGAATCACGTTTTCGAAGGCGGCCAGTTGGCGCTGCTCGGATTCGGCTTGATCGGTGACAAAGGCATAGACATCGGCGAAGCCGGCCTCGCGGAAGCTGGCCCCAGCGATCTGGAACAGGCCCCAACTGGTCGCCGAGAGCGCCGCTTGCGGATCCAGCCCGAAGGCCTTGGCCAGCTTGGTCCAGCGCTCGGCCTGGGTGCGGCCCAGCGCCCCAGAGCGCACCGGGGATTGGGAAATATCCGGCGCGGAGGCATCATAACGCCCGGATGTGAGCGTGGAAAACACGCCCGGATCAAACAGGATAAGGGGGCGCCCATCGGGGCCGAAGCCGGAACCGGCGCTTTCGATGCGCACCACGGCGCGGATGGCGGCCGCCTCAACGCCGAGGCGCTGGGCTGCGCCATCGACCTGCGCGGAATTGAGGCTGGCGCGATCGCTGGCCAGCAGGCTTTCGAGCGTGAAAGCCGGGCCGGCCACCGGCTTGAGATCCGGGACGGGGGCCAAGGGCGGCGGCGGTGCAGCCGGTAGTGGCGGGGCCAGCGGCGGGGGCTGGAAGGGGGCGGGCCCGGCCACAGGCGGTGGCGGTGGGGGAGGTGGTGGCGGGGGCGCAGCCGGCGGAGGGGCCGGCCTGGGCGCGGGTGCTGGCGCTGGGCGGGGCGCGGGGGCCGGGCTGGGCGCGGGGCGCGTTACCGGCTTGCGCCCGCCGAACACGGCATTGAACAAATTCGACCAGAAGCTCATCTCATCCCCCAATTTGAACCCATCATATCGCGAAAACCGCGCATGTGGAGCGCTTTTCCCAAAGGCGCGGCCGATCTATGGTTTTTTGGCCGGCGCGCCGATCAATCCCGATAGCGCGGCCAGCCGATTGGGCGCGCGCGCCCGGGGCTTTTGTTGCGCGCCAGGCTGTTCAGATTTTGGTGCCTGCGATGCGGCCATGCCGGCCGCCTCACCGATGCGCCGCCACAAAGCCAGGCTGCTGGCCGAAATCGGCGCGCGCTGCATGGCCACGGAAATTTCGGTGGGCGAAAGGCCGAGGCCGGCCAGATGCTCCGGGCTCATCTCCACATCCAAGCGCTCGAATTCCAGCAAAGCCGCCCCGCGCGGCGCCTGCGGATGGGCCAGCAGGGCCATGGCCGCCAGCGCCGCCTCGCTGGCCTCGAACAAGGCGGAATCGAGCGCGAAGGCGGCGCGCGTGGCGATATTGGCGGCCAAGGCGGTGGGATTGGCATCGGGCGGGGCTTCGAATACGCGCTTGGCGAGATCGGGGCGCATCCTTCCCGCGCCCAAGGACGTGATGGAAAGCTTGCCCGGGGCCAAGGGCCAGTTGAGGCCGCGCAGATCCATGGCGAAATGCAGCAGCGGCCAAATGGGATTGCCTGCCCAGCCCAAAGCCCCATCGGCAAAGCCGCCCTCGGCATCGAGCAGGCTTTCGCCGCCCAGGCTGGCGCGGATGGCATGCACAAAGCTGGTGTCGTGCTGGCCCGCACCGGGCGTATTGGCCCAAATCTCTGGCGCGGCGGCCTCCAGCGGCTTGACCAGGATGGCCAGGCCCGTGCGGATGCGCGGATCGCCGATCTTGGCGTCGCCGAAAGCGGCCTCCAGGCCGTTCAGCAGGCGCGCCGATTCATATTTCGGGCGGCGCACGCCATCCCCGCGTGGTGCGGATTTGGCCTCCGGCCCGATATCTTGAAACAACTCGCACGCTTCTTCCGCGCTGGCCCCGGCCGCCAAGGCCGCCGCCAGCAAGGCCCCGCTAGAGCCGCCGCCGATCAGATCGAAATGATCCCACAGGCGCAGTTCGGGATCCTGGCGCTCTTTGCGCAGCCGGGCTTCGAGCCCGCCGAGCAGGGCCGCCGCCAGGATGGCGCGCGGGCCCGCCGCGTCGATGGCCAGGATTCTCTTGGGCCCTCCTGGGGCCAATCGATCTTCCCGCTTTGCACCCGCCATGCCCATCTCGTGTTTGCCGTTCTTGCCGCGTCCTCGCCAAGCCCCTTACCACGCTCCGTTCGCCAAAGGCAGGGGGCTTGCGGCGAGATTGCACAATGGCGCGCCTGAGCGGACGGCGCGTCTTGATCAAGCCGGCCTATTGCGATTTGCGGGCTAACCAGGGCATCGCCGCCAAAATCCGTTTTGGATTTTGGTGGGTTCGATGCCCTAAGTTTTGGGTGCGTGCACTTTCAAAAACAAAGCCGCGACTTCGGTCGTGTCCTGAACCAGAAGTTCGCCCAACAATTGGATCAGCTGTGGCCTTTGATTTTCGAAACTCGCTCTGAGCCCTCCATCATTCTGGGGCGAATTTCGAAAATCGCCCCACTAGTATGAAAACCGCTTGTGCGGCGGCCCGATTGAAGCGCGAATCCGGGCCGCGTCTGGGCCGGCCCAGACGCGCGCCGCCCGATCAGATCTCGTCTTCCTTCGCGCCATCGGCGACATCTTCGATGGCGTCATCCTCGAAATCGGCATCTTCTTCAAAGAGCACGTCATCGTCATCGCCGCCGGCGATATCTTCATCGACGAGATCGGCGTCTTCTTCGCTGAAGCCGGGCGGCAACGCATCGGGGGAAAGCACGTCCGCGCTTTCCTCTTCTTCCTCGCCCGTATCGACGGGATCATCGACAACGGCGTCCAGCTCGGGGGCCTCTTCGATTTCTTCCTCATCCTCGGCCAGGGGATCGCGTTCGGTTTCGGCATCGGTTTCATCATCCGCCTCCTCCGCTTCGGGCTTGAAGGCACTCGCGCGCGCTTTCAATCGCCTCGGCTTGAGCGATTCGTCCGCCGGATCGAAAGCGGTATGGCATTTCGCACAAACGGCCGGGCGCCGGCCCAGATCGTAGAATTTCGCCCCGCAATGGGGGCAAATCTGTTTTTCGCCCAGTTCAGCCTTTGGCACCAATGGCCCCGCATCTTGTTGGAATGGAATTTAAGGGGGCTCGCTTGCCACGCGCGCGCCGCGCTGTCAAAGCGTTCTCACGGCAATCGCGCCTTTTGGGAGCCAACATGCGCCTTTTTGCGCGGGCCAGCGGCCCTTTGCGCGGCCGGATCCGCCCGCCCAGCGACAAATCCATTTCGCATAGAGCGCTGATTTTCGCGGCGCTGGCGCGCGGGCCGAGCCGTATCGAACACCTGCTGCCCAGCGCCGATGTGCTGGCCACGGCGCAGGCCATGCGCGCGCTCGGGGCGGAGATCACGCGCGCAAGCGACGAGGGCTGGCAGGTCATGCCGCCCCCGGCTTGGCGCAGCCCTACTCAGCCGCTGGATTTCGGCAATTCCGGCACCGGCGCGCGGCTGACCATGGGCGCGCTGGCCAGCCAGCCCTGCACCGCGCATTTCACCGGCGATTCCAGCCTGCGTGGCCGGCCCATGGGCCGGGTGCTGGAGCCGCTGGCGCGCATGGGCGCGATTGCCCAGGCCAGCGCGGGCGCGCGCCTGCCCATCACCCTCACCGGCCTGGCCCAGCCCAATCCCATTTCGCACGCGAGCGCCATCGCTTCGGCGCAAGTCAAATCCGCGATCCTGCTCTGCGGCCTCCAGGCCGATGGCCGCA
>CAZAGL010000016.1:10758-16808 GCA_964484435.1 uncultured Caulobacteraceae bacterium | reverse complement strand
AAGTGCGCCTTGATGGCCTGCGCGCATGCTTCCACCGCGCCCACATCTTCGATCACGCTCAATTCCTCGATCACACGCCGGCCTCCAAAAGCATGGCCTTGACCGCAGCGATCCATTCGCCCTTGGGCACTTCGCGCTGGGCCGGGCGCGCTTCGCGCCATTCCTTGCGATCGGTGATGTTTTCGGAAAGCGCCGCGCCGAGCGCCAAATTCTTGAGCGTCACGACGCCGCGGGCGCGCTCATCCTCCCCTTCGATGACCACCATGGGCGCGCCGCGCTTATCGGCATATTTCATCTGCGCGCGCACACCCGCCCCGCCCAGATAGGCCTCGGCGGCCAAGCCATTGGCCCGCAATTGCGCCGCCATCTCCATCGAGGCCGCCATGTTATCCAGGACGAGCACGATAACGGGGCCCGCGCGCGGCGCAGCCCCTTCCAGAGCCGAAAGCCCAGTGAGCAGCCGGCTGATCCCGATGGAAATGCCGGTGGCCGGGCAAGGCTGGCCGCGAAACCGGCTGACCAGATCGTCATAGCGCCCGCCCCCGCCGATCGAGCCGAGCGCCTGCCCGCCGCTGAGCAATTCGGCCTCGAACACCGGCCCGGTATAATATTCCAGGCCGCGCACCACGGAAGGATCGATGCGGGCGCTGTGATCGGTGACACCCAGAGCCGCCAGCACGTGATGGATCGCCGCCAGCTCTTCAAGGCCCGCTTGGGTTTGCGCGCTTTCGGGCAAAGCCTCAGCCAGCGCCGTCAAACTGGCCGTGCGGCTGTCCCGGCCGGCCTGCACGAAGGCCAGCACCCGCTCGATCTCGGGATCCTTGAGGCCCATGCCGGGGGTGAAATCGCCCGATTCATCGCACCGGCCCGGCCCGAGCAAATGCGCAACAGCCTTGGGGCCCAACCGATCCAGCTTATCGATGGCCCGCAGCACGCCCAGGCGCAGCGCGTCTTGCCCAGGGGCAATGCCAATGCCCAGCAGCAACGCATCCAACAGCTTGCGGGTGCTGATCTTGATCGCGAATTGCTCAGGGGCCAGCCCAGCCGCGCACAAGGCCGCGCAGCCCAAGGCGATCATTTCCGCATCGGCGGCGGGGCCCGGCGCGCCAATCGTATCGGCATCGCATTGGGTGAATTCGCGAAAGCGGCCGGGGCCGGGTTTTTCGTTGCGCCAGACGCGCCCCGCCGCCCAGCGCCGATAGGGCTTGGGCAGCGCATCGAAGTTTTCGGCAGCGAAACGCGCCAGCGGGGCCGTCAAATCATAACGCAGCGCCAGCCATTGCGCGTCATCATCCTCCAGCGCGAACACGCCGGCATTGGGCCGCTCCTGATCGGGCAGAAATTTCCCAAGCAGCTCGGCATATTCTAAGGCCGGCGTATCCAGGGGCTCGAACCCCCACAATTCAAACACGCCGGCAATCTTGGCGATCAGATCCCGTTCGCGGGCCAAAACAGGCCCACGGCGATCTTGGAAGCCACGCGCCGTGCGCGGTTTGGGCCGAAAATCTGCTGAATCCACCATGGCGGCAGCTAGCGCGAAGGCGCGGCGCAGTGCAACAGCTCACGGCTCCGAATTGAAGCTCATGCGTATTTCACGCTGCAGCCATAGGGCGTGCTGGTGGCGATGGCCACATCGCGCCCAGCCGCGACATCCGCCAGGGCCGCGCGCACATAATTTTTGGCCTTGGCCAGATCGGCGGGATTGGTTGTCGGCTGATCATCGATCCCGCCTTGATAAACCAGAATGCCCTGCGCGTTGATGATAAACATATGCGGCGTGGTCTTTGCCCCATAGGCCCGGCCCATGGCCCCGGTGGGATCGAGCAAAACGGTGCTGGGGGCGGCTTTGCGCTGTGTCGTCAGGGCCTGTGCCTGCGCGCCCGTGACATAACCCTGCTGGCCCGGCCCCGAAGAGATCACGGAAAGCCAGGCAACGCCCGCTTCAGCCGCTTCGCGTTGCAAGGCCTGCATGGAGCCAGAGCCGTAATGCTTGCGCACAAAGGGGCAATCGTGATTGGTCCATTCCAGGACCAGGGTTTGCCCACGAAACTGCGCCAGGCTGCGCAGCTTCCCGCTGGCATCCTTGGCCGAGAAATCCGGCGCGGGTGCATTGTTGAGGGCGCGGGCCTGGGCCGGCAAAGCCAATGCCGGCATCAGCGCCAAAGCCCCCGATCCAATCATCCATTCGCGCCGATCGATTTTCATGGCCGCTTTTCCTTCAAATAAACGCCGGTCAGTCCCTTGGTTTACCCCGAGCCCAGCGCCCCGATCAAGCCATCAACCGAAAGCTGCTGGGGCAGGATTTCCGGGGCCTCTTGGCCCGGCCGATAGAGCAGATAAAGCGGCACGCCTTGGCGCCCGTGGCGGGCCAATTCGGCGGCGATTTGTTTGTCCTGGCTGGTCCAATCGCCTACAAAATAAGCGATCTTGTGCGCTGCAAAGGCATTGCGGATCTCTGGCCGGCTGAACACCAAGGCCTCATTGACCTTGCAGGTCACGCACCAGGCGGCGGTGAAATTGACCAAGACCAGCCGGCCTTGGGCGCGCGCGGCCTCCACCGCCGGCGCGGACCAGGCCTTGGCCGCGATCTCACGGTCCTGCGAACTGGCCAGCTGCGCGTCGGGCGCAGGTGCCGCGCCCTTCGGCATCAGGCCAAACAGCGCGGCCCCGAGCACGGTCAGGCACAGCGCACCCGCCGCCCCGCGCAGCCAAAGCTGGCGGCTGGCTCCGAAGGCCCAGATGCCAAAGCCGATGGCCAGCATGGCGCTGAGCAGAGCCAAAGCGCCATCGGCACCGCGCTGCTGCGTGAGAACCCAGGCCAGATAAATGGCCGTGGCCAACATAGGAAAGGCCAATGCCTCCTTGAATCTGGCCATCCAGGCGCCAGGCCTCGGCAACAGATTGCGCAAGGCCGGCGCGAAGGACAACAATGTGAACGGCAAAGCAAAGCCAAGGCCCAAAGCGGCGAACACGCTCAGCGAGATGGCTGGCGGCTGCGTGGCCGCAAAGCCCAACGCCCCGCCCATGAAGGGCGCGGTGCAGGGAGATGCGGCGATCACCGCCAGCGCGCCCGTGGCAAACGCCCCCAAATCGCCGGAATGGGCGGCCAGGCCCGAGCCAAGACCCTGCAGGCTGGCACCCATTTCGAACATGCCCAAAAGATTGAGGCCGAGCACGAAGAAAACCAGAGCCAAGCCGGCCACCACCAAAGGCTGCTGGAGTTGAAAGCCCCAGCCAATCGCCGCTCCTGCCGCCTGCAGCCCGATCAGCAGGCCGGCCAGCGCCAAAAAGGTGGTCATCACGCCCAGCAGAAACATCAATCCATGCCGGCGCGCCTGCTGGGCCGGCACGGAGGCAAAGCTCAAGGCCTTGATCGACAAAACCGGGAACACGCAGGGCATGATATTGAGGATCAGCCCGCCCAGAAAGGCGAACACAACGGCCCCGCCCCAGCCCAGATTGGCACCGCCTATCCCCCCATTTTGGGGCGCGGCGCGGATCGCGCTCGGCTGCGGCGCGGGGGCACCCGGTTGAGCGGAGATTTCCACCGCCTGGGTTTTCCACCCCTTGGGCGTCAGAATCTCAGCGCTGAGCACGCCGCTGAGCGCCTGCTTGCCCAACAGACCGTTCGGCTGCGGCTGCAAGGTCAAGGCGAAAGTGCCCGCCTTGATCCTGCCCGGCTGGGCGGCGGCATGCTCGATCTGATCGCGTTCGAAGGGAAAGAAATACAGGCCGCGGGTTTTGGATTTCGCCCATTGGGGCACCTCGCCGCTCAATTGCACCGAGCCATCGCCATTGCGACGCAGCACGCCGGCCATCGGCACCATTTGCGGTAAATCGCTCAGCGCCTGGCTGATGCGCGCAGCCCAAGGCCCATCGATCACCCCTTTGCCGACGCGCAAGGGCAATTGCAACTGCGCCTCTTCGGGGATGCATACATCGGAACAAACGAGCCAGCGCACCCGCGCGCGCAGCACCACTTCGCCTTCAGCCAATTGGG
The DNA here is from genome assembly GCA_964484435.1 of uncultured Caulobacteraceae bacterium. GTDB lineage: Bacteria > Pseudomonadota > Alphaproteobacteria > Caulobacterales > Aquidulcibacteraceae. Next base: position 12,808 of record CAZAGL010000016.1, on the reverse strand, counting down.
CCGGGGTTTCCAACTCCATCGGCAGGAGGATTTCCCCCTCATAGCCGTAATTGGTGATGGGGCCGACGGGCTGCACATGCGGGATGGGCCACAGGATGGGGCCGGCCTTGAAGCCATCGGGGAGATTCCAGGCGATCTCGGTAGCCTCACCCGAATCCCCGGCATTGCGCCAATAGGTGTGCCAGCCTTCCCGCATTTTGAGGCGCAGCGCCACACTGATCCGCTCACCTGGCGCGAAGCCGGTATGGCTGGAATGCAGCTCCGCCTCGACATTCTCGGTGCGCACCGGGGCGGCTTGGGCCGAGCCTGCGAAAACCAGGCCCAAGGCCACAAAAAACGAGAAAACGGTCCGTTGCATGCGCCTTAACTAGGCGCGAAGCGTGGGCTGAACAAGCTTTTGCACTTGGCGGCACGCAGTGCGCGTGCGCACCTATTGCAAGCTGGCAAAAGGAATCGGCATGCGCGGTCAATCATGGCATCTGGACGATATCCCCGCCGGCTATGTGCATGTCTTTGGCGAAGCGCCCATCCTGCAGGAGGATATCGCCTTGTTCGAGCAGCGCTTCGGCCCGGCTTTGCCCATGCGCCTCGATGAGGACACCCAAGGGGCGGCCCCCCAGGCTTTGGTCTATGCCATCTGGACGCGCCTTGTCTGGGAAGAAACCCGCAACTGGCCGATCACAGCTCGCTTTGGCCAGGATGCGCTGCGCTGGATCGGCTGGGCGCGCGCCGGGGATAAGCTACGCGTGCGCCTGACTATCAAGGCCAAGCACTTGCTCACCGATCAGCGCGGCATGCTGTTTGCCCAGCACGAAATCCTCAACCAAGACGGCGCGCTGGTGCTGAGCCTGATGACCCGCACCGAATTGGCGCGCCGCGCTTAGAGCATCGTCGGCGAAATCCGAGCCGGATTTCGCTTTGTTCGATGCTCTAAGCTATTGAAGTTGCACATTTTCGAACACAAAACTGCGACTACACTTTTGTTGAAAATGCGCTAGTTCCTCAATTCCCGCTCAGCCGAAGGGAATGGATTGCTGCAATTTGGCGGTCCGGGCCAGGATCTTGCTCCAATTGCCTTGGCTGATCAGATGGGCATAAACCACCCCATCCACGCCGCGATCGCGCAATTCCAGATAGGTTTCGCGCGGCAGACCTTTCAGCTTCTGATCGGAAACGCGCAGATATTCGCCGATGCGCTGCACCACGGGCTGGCCGTTTTCTTCGCCCGTCTGGATATTGATCGGCGTCAATTCAAACAGCCCATGCTGATCGCACAGCCCCACGAATTCGGAGGTGCGCTGCATCAGGCCATCAAACTGGCGGCAGAATTCGATGGCGTTCTGCGTGTATTGCGAAGGCTGGCCATCGGCGAAAAAGGGCGTTTGCGCGCCTTCCATGACCATCGGGGCCTTGCGATCGATGCACACCACCGTGCGCGGCTCTTCGCCGGCCTGCTGCGGCGCGGCGGCCGTGAAGAAAGGATAGCGGCGCGCAAAAGCCGGGATATAGACTTCGGGATCGATCTTGCCATCGGCACCGAAAAACACGTTATCGCCCGGGCGCATGCCCATCACCGCGAGCGGCAATTTGCTCTCGGAATCGAAGATGATCGGATAGGAAACGGCCGCGGTGATAAACTCATCCACCGTCAGCGGCACCAAATGCGTGGTTGATAGGAACGAAAACGGATTGCCGATTTCGCTGATGCCCAAATTTGAATGTCTCTCACTCGATAGAGCTTCGATCTGCTTGTAAAACAGCAAGCTCGCATCTTGCCCCGATCCCTCACCCATCCCCGCTGCCATAAATTCCTCCTTGGCCTGAAAACGCGCTTTTCCATCACGAAAGCGATGAAACGGCAACCCATTGCTTCAGCTTGCTTAGCCCAGCCCGTCGCGCGTATGAAGAGTGGCGCTGCACGAGGCAAAGGCACCTGCCCGTACAATGGAAAAAACAAACAGACCGCGTCCATGCGCGCCAGCCGATGAATGCGTGGGCAGACGAGAAGGAAACACCATGAAATCGCATTGGAAATCCACGGCCCTGTCCT
>CAZAGL010000016.1:0-10748 GCA_964484435.1 uncultured Caulobacteraceae bacterium | reverse complement strand
GCGCTGGGGGCCTGCGCCCACCAGAACAGCGTGCCCACGCAATTGCCTGCTGTTCAGGAAGCCAAAAGCGTGGAATCCCCGGCCAGCGCCAGCCAAGCCTTATCCAAGGAATTGGATGCGCTGACGCTCGCGCTGTTGCGCGAAAGCCCCGAGGCGGCCACCTCCCTCGGCCTGACCGAGGAGCAAGCGGGCGGGCGCTTCAACAACCGGCTTTCCGATTATTCGGTCTCCGGGCTGAACCGGGCGGCCGATATCGGGCGCAATGCGCTGGCCAAGCTGAACGCCATTCCCACTGCCGATCTCACCAGCCAGGAAAAGGTTTCCCAAAGCGTGGTGAGCAAGGCGCTGGGCTATGGCATCGATGGGGCGCAATTCGGCTATGGCACCTATGGCAATGGCGCGGTTCAGCCTTATGTCGTCACACAATTGAGTGGGGCCTTCACCGCCATTCCCGATTTTCTCGATAGCCAGCACCAGATCAACTCGGCCCAGAGCGCCGCCGATTATCTGGAGCGCCTCAAAGCCTATGCCCGGGTGCTGGATCAGGAAACCAGCCGCATCGAGGCCGATGCCGCGGGCGGCGTCATCGCGCCCGATTTCGTCATCGATGGCGCGCTCAAGCAATTGCGCGATTTCGCCGCCAAGAAGCCGCAAGATACCGTGCTCGTCTCCTCCTTCGTGCGCCGCGCCAAGGACGTGGCCGGCCTCGATGTCTCGGGCATGAACGCCCAGGCGCTGGCCATCACGCGCGATGAGGTGCTGCCGGCCTATCGCCGGCAGATCGCCGCATTGGAAGCCATTCGCCCCCGTGCCAGCCATGATGCCGGCGTGTGGCGCCTGCCCAATGGGGATGCGCTTTACCGCTCCGCGCTGAAGGCCTGGAACACCACCGATCTCACCCCCGACGAAATCCACGCTTTGGGCCTGAAATTGATCGCGGAATTGACCGTGGAGATGGATGCCATCCTCGATGCGCGCGGGCTGACCAAAGGCAGCGTCGCCGCGCGAATCCAAAAGCTCTCGGAAGACAAATCGCAGATCTATCCCAATACCGATGCGGGCAAGGATTTGCTGTTGCGGGATCTCAATGTGCAAATTCGGGCCATCGAGGCCAAAATGCCAGAGGTATTCGGCGTTTCCCCGAAGGCCAAGCTGGAGATCAAGCGCGTGCCCGCCTATATCGAGGCGGGCGCGCCGGGAGGTTATTATCAATCGGCCGCACTCGATGGCTCACGCCCGGGGGCTTATTACATCAATCTGCGCGATACGGCCGAATGGCCAAAGTTCACCTTGCCGACGCTGACCTATCATGAAGGCGTGCCCGGCCACCATTGGCAGGGCTCGGTCCAGCAGGAAAGCACCGGCCTGCCCTTCATCCGCAGCGCGATCTTGTGGTTTTCCGGCTATGGCGAAGGCTGGGCCTTGTATTCCGAGCAATTGGCTGATGAGATCGGGGCCTATCGAGGCGATCCGCTCGGCCGGCTTGGCTATCTGCAATCCATGACCTTTCGCGCCGCGCGCCTGGTCGTCGATACGGGCCTGCACGCCAAGCACTGGAGCCGCGAACAGGCCATCGATTACATGGTCGGCGTCACCGGCGATCAGCGCAGCTCGATCGCCACCGAGGTGGAGCGCTATTGCGTCTGGCCGGGCCAAGCCACCGCCTACATGGTCGGCCGCGAAACCATCAACCGGCTGCGCGCCAAGGCCAAGGCCGAACTGGGCGACAAGTTCGATCTGAAAGCCTTCCACGACGTGCTGTTGACCAATGGATCCATGCCGCTTTCCGTCATGGAAGAGGTGGTCGATGCCTGGATCGCCCAGCGCAAGGCTGGCGCCGGCTGAAGCCTACCAGACAAAGCCGCGCGAAGAACTCGCATCGCGATTGAGATGGATGGACAGCACGATGGCCACGCCGGCCATGATGGTCAGCATGGCCGTGCCGCCAAAGGACAAGAGCGGCAGGGGAATGCCCACCACGGGCACAAGGCCAATGACCATCGAGGTGTTGATCAGCACATAAAGCGCGATGGTGATGCCCACCCCGCCAGCCGCCAGCCTGGCGAACAGGGTTTTAGCCTGCACCGATACCCGCATCACCAAGGTGAGCAGCCACACGAACAGGCCAACAACGAGGAAGGCACCGATCAGACCGAATTCCTCGACGATCATGGTGAAAATGAAATCGGTGTGCTTTTCGGGCAGGAAATCCAGCTGGCTTTGTGGCCCCTCGCCATAGCCCTGCCCGAACAGCCCCGCCGAGCCGATGGCGATGCGCGATTGCAATTGGTGATAGCCCGCGCCCAAGGGATCGGCATCGGGATCCAGAAAGGTGATCACCCGCTGGCGCTGATAGGCCTGGAGGACGAAAAAATAAGCGTAGATCGCACCCGGCAAAGCCACGGCGGCGGCAGCGATGATATAGCGCCAGCGCAATCCCGCCAAAAACATCATGCCAAAACCGGCCCCGGCAATGAGCAAAGCCGTGCCCAGATCGGGCTGGTGCATGACCAAAGCCGTGGGCATGCCGATCATGATGATGGGCACCAGCAGCGGCAGCATCTGCCCGGTACGGCGCGGATCCATGTTCTGGTAATAGCGGGCCAAGGCCAAAACAATGGCAACCTTCATGAGTTCGGAGGGCTGGAGCGAAATGGGGCCCAGTTCCAGCCAGCGCTGCGCGCCGAGGCGGGTATCGCCCATGACTTCCACGCCGACGAGCAGGACCAGAGCCACCAGGTACAAAGGATAGGCGATGGCCATCCAGATGCGGCTATCGAGCAGGGATAGCCCGATGACAAACACCAAGATGATGGCAAAGCGCGTGGCATGATCGACCGGGCGCCCCGCCCAAGTGCCATCCGTGACCGAAAAATGCATCAGCACGCCGATCGCGGCCAGCGCGCACAGCAAGGTGATGATCAGCCAGTGCATTTTGCGCAACCGATCGCCCAGACCGGTTGCGCGGGTATTGGCCACAGGCATGGTCATGCGCGCCTCGCTTTGTCTTGGAGATCCGCCAATTTCACGGGCGTGCGGCTGAGCGGATCATCCATCAGCGCCACGCGCAGAATATCGCGCGCCATCGGCGCGGCCACGCGTGAGCCGGCCATGCCATGCTCCACCACCACCGCGCAGGCATAACGCGGCTTATCCCAGGGCGCGATGCTGATGAACAAGGCATGGTCCCGCAGGCCCCAGCGCAAATCCTCATTGCGCTTGACGCCCGTCACCCGCTCTGCCGCGGAAATCACCCGCACTTGCGCCGTGCCCGTCTTGCCGGCCATGCGCACGCGTTCCAATCTCGGCCCGGCTTCGAGTGGCACGGCCCGGCCGCTGACGGGATCGCGCACCAATTGCAAATCCCCGCCGGAAATGGCCGTGCCGCCCGGCTCGTTGCACACGGCATACATGCCCGCCATCACGATATCGCGGTGCTCCTTGGGGATATCCAAGGCCGGCGCGGCCGTGGCCCCGGTCGTGCCTAGCTTTTCGCGCACCAGGATGGGATCGATGGCCAGGCCCGAAGCAAGGCGCGCCGTGGCCACGCCCAGTTGCAGGGGGCTGACCAGCAGATCGCCCTGCCCGATGCCGGTGTTCAGCGTCATGCCGGAAGGGAAGGGCTCATCGCGCTGCGATTCCCACCAGGCCTGATCCGGCACGATGCCGGCCTGCACCGCCGGCAAATCCAGCTCGAAGGCGGTGCCAAAGCCCAGCGCCCGCGCCATGGCGGCGATGCGATCTTGCCCAGCCCGCAAAGCCGCCTGGAAGAAATACACATTGCACGAGCCCTTCAGCGCCCCGTGCATGTCCACCGAGCCATGCCCGCCTTTTTTCCAGCAATGGAACGGGCGCCCGCCATAAACAAAATAGCCGGGGCAATTGTGGCGCTCGGCCGGGTCCTTGCCGGCCTGCAAGGCGGCCAGGGCCGTCACGATCTTGAAGGTTGAGCCGGGCTTATAGGCCCCGGTCACCGCCTTGTGGAACAAGGGCTTGTATTCGTTCTCATTGAGCGCCTTGAAATCTTGCGCACCGATGCCGTTGACGAAGGCGTTGGGATCAAATCCCGGCGCAGAGGCCAGAACCAGCAATTCGCCCGATTGGATATCCATGATCACGGCGGCGGCGCTTTCCCCGCCCATCCGCTCCATGGCCGCGCGCTGCAGCGCGCCATCCAGCGTGAGGATCACGGGCGAACCGTTCACGGGCTTGCGCGATTGGCCCACGGTTTCGCTGACCACCCGGCCCGCGGCATTGACCTCCACCTTGCGCCAGCCCGCTTGCCCCTGCAAATCCGGCTCCAGCCGAGCTTCCAGGCCCGAGCGGCCGACCCGCACATCGGGATTGCGCAAATACACGCCGGCCCCCGGATTGCTGATCTCGGCCCGATCGATTTCACTCTGGCTGGGGCGCTGCACATAGCCGATCGGATGGGCGAAAGCCGATTTGAAGGGATAATAACGCAATTCCCCCGCTTCGGCCTTCACGCCTGGCAATTCCGGTAAAAACACGTTCACCGCCGTGAATTGCTGCCAATCGAGCCCTTCTTGCACCAGCATGGAATCGAAACGACGGGCCCGTTTGGCCTTGCGGATACGCGCCTCGATGGCCGAATCGGGCATGTCCAGCAGGAGGCCAAGCTGGCGCAGCACCTCTTCCAACTTGCCCTGCGTGGCTTCGGGCACGATCATCACCCGGTAATTCGGGCTGGTATTGGCCAAGACCTCCCCGAAACGATCGTGAATGACGCCGCGCGGCGGCGGCACCACATGCAGATCAAAGCGGTTCTCATCGGCCGCATCGGAATAGGATGTCTTGCCGCGCAGGGTGTTCAGCGTGTTTTCGGCCTGGAGATAGCCCAGCCGGGTGATCACGCTGCCGAAACCGGCCGCGCCCAAGACGCTGAGAACGGCGACGCGGCGATTAAACACATTCATCAGATCGCGTTTGGGCGTCATGGGCGATTTCCTGTGCTGGCATTCATGTAAAGTGGGCGCACCAACGGAAACACCAATCCGGTGACGGCCAGCGCCTCGCCGAAGGCCCCAAGCCCCGTTTGGGGGCCCAGCGCCAAAGGCACGCAAATCGCGGCCAGCACGAACACGCCCACCAGCGTCACGCCCAGGCCCATCCAGGGCGAGAGAAAATTGGCACTGCGCATGAAGGCCGCCGCCCGCCCGCCGAGCACATAGGCCCCAACGAACAGCAAAGCATAAAGCCCAAGCGGCCCGCCCGAAAGCCAATCCTGCAGCAGGCCCAGCGCCATGATGATCACCGGCGCGCGCCAGCCGCCGCCGCCATCCGCCGCCCAGCCATAAGCCAGCCACATGGCCGCGAAGGGCAGAGGTGGTTGGGCAAGATAGCCGCCAAGCGGCAAAGCCGGCACGAGCGCGCAGGCAATGGCCAGCAACAGGCCGAAGGATCTCCTCACCCAGCGCAGCCCCTGGATGTGCAGCATCGCCACGCTATTCCTCCGCGATGCCGGCGGCGAGGGCCTCTGGAGCCACCGCAGCGGTGGACGGCAAGGGTGCGCGCGGGGCCACAGCCGCAAGCGGATCGGCAACGATCGGCACCGCCGCCGCGGGCGGTGCGCGTTCCGGCTTGGCGGCCAGGAAAATCGATTTCACCGATTCCGGCACCGGCTCAGCCTCGGGCGCGGGTGCCGGCGCAAACGGCACAAGGCGCACATAATCGATCGGCGCGCGCGAAGAAGCCAGCCGGACCCGCCAATCGCCATTGCGACGCGCCTCGGCCCAGCCCACCAGCACGCCGCGCGGGAACAAGCCGCCATCGCCCGACGTGATGATCCGCTCTCCCGCCCGTAGCGCCGTGGCCCCCACGAGGAATTCGAGCTTGGGCGGATCGAGATTGGCCCCGACGATCTCCAGATTGGCCCTGGCCCCGACATCGCCGATCATCACCGCCCGCACCCGGCTCTGTTCGCCGATCACCGGCACGCGGGAATTGTAATCATCCAGCAACAGAATCCGGGCGCTGCGTCGCCCCACGCTGACGACGCGGCCCACCATGCCGTGCTCGTTCAGCGCCACGAAGCCCAGCCGCACGCCCTGATCATGCCCGGCATTGGCCAGCAATGTGCGCCGCAGCGGGCCGCCCGAATCCAGGATCAGCCGCGCGCCAATGGCACCATAGGGCTCCAGCCCCACGCCGAACGATTCGGGCGGCATGTTGAGCAGCTTTTCATAGCGCTCGCTGCGTTCGGCCAGCATCAACGCGATCTCGCGCCAGCGTGTCAACTTGGCGTTTTCGGCTTCCAATTGCCGAACACGCTGGGCGGCATCGAATACGGTGGAGAATTCCTCGGTGGCGTTGGCGATGCGGCCGACCAGGCCGCCGCTGCCAGCCTCGCTGACCGTCAAGGCATCATCCGCGCTGGTGCGCACCGCCTCGGCACCGCCATGCTCACGCCGGCCCAGCAACAGAACCAGCAAGACCACGAGCACCAAGCCGGTCGCGATCACCCCCCCGGTGATCATCACGCCCGGACGGCTCGCCTTCCTACGTCTGGCCATGGCGTGCGCCCTCGCTCACCCGTCACACGTCTTGCATCAAAAGCCGCCTGGCCTCAGGCCGGCCCAATTGCTCCAGGGCCTTGCCGCAGCCCATGACCACGCAGGTCAACGGATCATCTGCCACCGAAACGCGGATGGAGATGCGATCTTGCAGCACCACATCGAGATTGCGCAGCAAAGCCCCCCCGCCCGTCAACATGATGCCGTGATCATAGATATCGGCGGCCAATTCCGGCGGCATCTGTTCGAAGGCCTGCTTCACCGCTTCCACAACCAAATGCACGGGATCTTGCAGCGCCTCGGCGACCATGGCCTCGGTGACGGTGATTTCCTTGGGCACGGCGTTGAGATTATCGCGCCCCTTGATCGTCATGGTCAGGCCGCGACCCTCATCGGGGGCTTTGGCCGTGCCGATTTCCTTTTTAATCTTTTCGGCGGTGGATTCCCCGATCAGGAGATTTTCCGTGCGGCGCAGATATTGGATAATGGCCTCATCCATGCGATCGCCCGCAACCCGCAAGGAGCGCGACCACACCACTCCGCCCAACGAAAGCACGGCGATTTCCGTGGTACCGCCGCCGATATCCACCACCATCGAGCCGGCCGGATCATCGATCTGCAGCCCAGCCCCGACAGCGGCGGCCACCGGCTCTTCGATCAATTCCACACGCCGCGCCCCGGAGGCTTGGGCGCTTTCCAGGATGGCCCGCCGCTCCACGGCGGTGGCCCCCGTTGGCACGCAAATGATGATGCGCGGCGAGATCAGCGTTGGCCGGGGCATGACCTTGCGGATGAATTGCTTGATCATCTCCTCGGCGACTTCGAAATCGGCGATCACGCCGTCGCGCAGCGGGCGGATGACATCCATGGTGCGGTGGGTTTTTCCCAACATGCTTTTGGCTTCTGCGCCAACGGCATAGACGACCTTGCGCCCGCCTTCGACGACATAAGCCACAACGGAGGGCTCATTGAGCACGATGCCGCGCCCCTTGACATAGATCAAGGTATTGGCCGTGCCGAGATCGATGGCCAAATCGGGTGCCACCAGGCCGAAAAATCTGCCAAACATGCGCTAATTCACCTCAGAGCCGAACGGCGCTTCTATCGCGAATCACTCCCGCCAGCTTGCCCACATCCACAGCAAACAGCATACCGCGTGCCGACGCCAGCGGCAGCGACACCTTTTGCTCTGCCATGCAATGTCAGCCCGGCCAAGACGTGGCCGGTCATAATGGCCAATCCAAGACCGGTTTTGCAGTTTTGCGGGGTTTCGAGCGCATTATTTTTTGATACGCCGGCTGCGCAACCAAATCAGGCCGCCGCCGGCCAGCCCTATGAAAACCAGCGCCATCCACGCAGCCCAAGTCTGAGGGCCAAAGGCGATTTCGCGCAAAGCTTGGCCAAATGCGGCGATCAGCAGGATTTTCGGGGCGATGCCCACGGCCGTGCCCAAAAAAAATTGCCAATAGGAAATCCCGCAAGCCCCCAAGGCGGCATTGATCAGGGCGAAGGGCCCCGTCGGGATCAGGCGCACGATCAGGGCGCTAAAGAGGCCGTTGCGCGCCACGATCGCCCCGATCCGCCCGATCAATCCGGGCCCACTCCAGCGCGCGATGCGCTCTGCGCCCCACCAATGGCCCAGCCAAAAGCCGACACTCGCCGAGATCATGGTGGCGCACCAAGACAGGCCACTGCCCCAAATCGGGCCAAAGGCGATCAAGGTGGCCGAGATCAGCACGACCTGCGGCGCGCCCAAAAAGGCCAAAACCGTGAAAATCCCCACCACCAGGAAGGGTGCGCCCCAGATCACGCGCCATTGCCCGATCCAGCCGGCCAAGGCGGCCGGCTCGATCTCCAGGGCCAGCATGCCAATGAGCAGCAGCGCACAGCTCACAGCCAGCATGGCGCGCGCCGCCCAGCGCCGCCACGACTTTGCTGGTTGGGAAGAAGGCGTTTCGATGCGCGGTGTCACGATGCCACCGCATCCCCGCTTCAGCGCGCGCCGTCAAGCCCGGCATGTTCTCGACAAAACCCCGACCCGCTCAACCCTTGGCGTGCGCGCGGCGGGCGAACAGCCGCAGCCGGTTGCGCACCCACCAAAAGCGATCCACCGCCTCATGCACCGGCCGATCCTTGGCGTTTTTGACAACCAAAACCTTGTTCATCGGCGGATCGAGGCCCCGGATCAGATCCTCCTCGATCGAATCGCGATCGGCCTGCGTGACGACGCGCAGCACGTGGCGCTCCGTCGCGCCGAATTTGTAAATCGCCCGCGGCCATTTTTCATGGCCATAGAGGCGCTCGCGGAAATTCTTGGCTTGGCCCACATAAAGCGGCTGCAGAAAGAAGAAAAACCAGCGGCGCACGAACACGTAAATGCCGCCGCCATCCGCGGGAATTCCATGGCGGCTCAAGGTGATCTTGAAGCGATACCCATTTTTCGATTGCCCGCGCCAATAATGCCACCCGAAGGGAATCATCGTCATTTGCTCCGTTACGGGTGCAAAAATGATCCTGGGTGTGTAAACTTTTCATTAACCACGCGCGGACGGCGCTAAGCTCAAAGCTGCATCCAGATGGCCAAGGCGGCATCGGCCCGCTCTTGCACATCTTCGGATGCGATGCGGGGCCAATCGGTCATCTGATGCGCCATCCAGGTATGCTGGCGCTTGGCATAGCGCTGGGTATCGCGCACGGCGAGCCATGTCGCCTGCGCCAGGCTGATTTCGCCGGCCAAATGGGCCATCAGCCAAGGCAGGCCCAGGGCTTTACAGATGGGCAGGTTCTTATCCAGCCCGCGCGCGGCCAAGCCGGCGGCCTCCTCCAGCGCCCCGTCGGCCAGCATGGCGTCAAAACGCGCCGCGATGCGGGCCCGCAATTGGCCCCGATCGGGCAAGAGGCAAAGGCCGCGCCACGCATCGGGGGCGAGCGCCCCATGCGCTTGGCCCTGGAAATCCGGCAAGGCGCGCCCCGTGCCCAGCACCACTTCCAGCGCGCGCATGATGCGCGCGCCATCGGTGGGGGCAAGGCGCGCCGCGCTGACGGGATCCGCCTCGCGCAGGCGCTGATGGAGGGCTTCCAGCCCGCTTTCGCGCGCGTCGTCCATGAGCCGTGCGCGGATCGCCGGATCGATCGCCGGCACCGGCGACAGCCCTTGCGTCAAAGCCCGGAAATACAGCCCCGTCCCGCCCACGACCAGCACATTGCGGCCCACATTCCAAGAGGCGGCGATCGCGGCCTGCGCCTCATCCAGCCATTGCCCGACATGATAGCGCACCGCCCCATCCACATGGCCGAACAGCTTGTGCGAGGCCCGTGCCAGATCCTCTTGCCCTGGCCGGTTGGAAAGCACGCGCAAATCGCCATAGACTTGCAGCGCGTCGCAATTGATGACATCGCCGCCCGAACGCTGCGCCAATTCCAGGGCCAAGGCCGATTTGCCACTGGCAGTCGGGCCCATGATCAGCAAAGCGCGGCGTTGAAAAGGAAAAATGGCAGGCATGCGCTTGGTGATTACCCTAGTGGCCCCGCACCGGGAAGCGCTGCAAGACGCCGGCGCGGCATTGCGCCAGGCCTTGCCCGCGCCCGAGGCCGTCGCGCTGCTCGAGCCAGGCATGGCAGAAGATTGGATTTTCGAGCAGGCCCATTTGCCGCCCGGCGACCGTCTGCGCGCGATCCTGGAAGCCTTGCCCGTGGATTATTCCTGGCAGCCGCTGGAGGGCCGGCAAAAACGCCTGCTGCTGGCCGATATGGATTCCACCATGATCGGCTGCGAATGCCTCGATGAATTAGCCGATTTTGCCGGCAAAAAGGCCGAAGTGGCGGCCATCACCGCGCGTGCCATGCACGGGGAGCTGGAATTTGAGGCCGCTTTGCGCGCCCGCGTGCGGCTTTTGGCCGGGCTCGATATCGGCGCGCTAACCGCCTGCTTTGACCAGCGCGTGCGGCTCAATCCCGGGGCGCGCACCTTGATCGCCAGCATGGGCAGCCTCGGCGCGCGCTGCGTGCTCGTTTCGGGCGGATTTTCCTTTTTCACCCAGCGGGTGGCGGCGCTCGCCGGCTTTGACGCCGAATTTTCCAACGCCTTCGTCATCGATGGCCAAAAATTGACCGGAGAGGTGATCGAGCCCATTCTCGGCAAGGATGCCAAGGCCGCCTGCCTGATCCAGGAATGTGCCCAGCTAGGCATCCACCCGGCGCAGGCCCTGGCCATCG
>CAZAGL010000015.1:0-17214 GCA_964484435.1 uncultured Caulobacteraceae bacterium | reverse complement strand
ACGGCCAGGCGCAGCGCACCGGCTTTGTCTTTGGCAAAGCCCAAAGCCAAGGCGCAGGCCGGCAACCGATAGCTCAGCAGCCCGCCTTGCCCTTCGCGCGTGGCCACATCGGCCTCGCCAAACAGGCCCAAAACCTGCTCATAGGTTGGGGCATCGGGCTTGCCCACCTTGGCCAAAGCCGCCGCCCCATCGCCGGCGAACGGTGCGATCGCAATGCGCGGCGGGCCAGCCGGGCTTTGCACCGAGGGGGTGCAGGCGGCCAAGCCGATCACGACTGGGAAAATCAAAATTCTGCGCATCAGGCCTTGATGCCCGCGCGCGCCGCCCAAGGCAACTTGCCATGGACAGGCTCAAACGGCACAAGCGCGCGCGAGTGAGGGAAAAGCATGCACGCAGAATATGATGTGACCGCCGTGGGCAATGCCATCGTGGATTTGATCGCCCGTGTTGAGCACGAATTTCTGGCCGAACACGGCCTGCGCCCCGCTTCCATGTCTTTGATCGATGAGCCGCGCGCCGATGAGCTGACGGGCTTGCTGCACGCGGCGGTCACCGAGGCCGGCGGCTCGGCCGGCAACAGCATGGCCGGCCTGGTCAGCCTGGGCGGCAAGGCGGCTTTCATCGGCAAAGTGGCCGAGGATGCGCTCGGAGAGCGATATACCCGCGCCTTCCACGATGCGGGCGTGCATTTCACGACACCGGCGCGGGCGACTCCTCCTGGCACGGCCCGGTGTTTGATCGCCGTGACCCCGGATGGCCAGCGCGCCATGAATACCTATCTCGGTGCCTCGACCCTGCTCAGCCCCAAAGACATCGATCGCGGCCTCATCGAGGCCAGCAGCCTGATCTTTCTGGAGGGCTATTTGTTTGATCGCGAAGCGGCCAAGGCCGCCTTCGTGCGCGCAGCGCAATATGCCCAAAGCGCGGGACGGCGAACGGCCCTGACGCTCTCGGATCTGTTCTGCGTGGAACGCCACCGCGAAAGCTTCCGTCATCTGGTGGAGCACCATGTCGATGTGCTGTTCGCCAACGAGGCCGAAATCCTGGCCCTATATGAAACCCAGGATTTGTTGGCCGCCATCGCAGCAGCCCGCACGCATTGCCCCCTCGTGGCCGTCACCCGCTCGGAGCTGGGCTCGATCCTGGCCAGCCCCGAAGAGATCATCACCATCCCGGCCGTGCCGACAGAGGTCATCGATACGACGGGCGCAGGCGATCAATACGCCGCCGGCTTTCTCTTTGGCCTGGCGCGCGGCAAATCCCTGGCCGATTGCGGGCATTTGGGCGCGATCGCGGCGGGCGAAGTCATCGCCCATTTGGGCCCGCGCCCGCAGGAAAGCCTGGCCGCTTTGGCCGCCAAAGCCGGGCTAGGCTGAAGCGCTCGACAAACAGCGTTCACACTGCTTTAGCGAGATTCTGCTACTTGTATCCTGGACGCGGCCGTCCAAATATGGAGCGTCGAACCGGAGCGCGTGCATGGCCTTCCTCAGCAAATCGCAGAGATTGCGCGCCGGTGCGCTGGTGCTTGGCCTACTGATTCTGATCGGCGGGGTGTTTTGGTGGCGCGATCAGGCCCGCTGGACAAGCACCAATAATGCCTATGTGAAGGCCGATACCGTAATCGTCACGCCGCAAACCTCGGGCCATGCGGCGCGGGTGCTGGTTCAGGATAACCAGGCCGTGCGGGCCGGGCAAGAATTGGTCGTGCTCGATGAGGCCGATGCGCGCTCGCGCCTCGCACAGGCCAAAGCCGAAGAGGCCGCCCAGATCGCCGCCGCGGAGAATGTCTCGGCCCAGCGGGCTCTGCAGCAGGCCCAAGTGGAAGAGCGCACCGCCGCGCTGCGCCGCTCGCGCGTGGAAATGATCACCAAACAGCATGATCTGGAACGGTATAGCCAATTGGCGCAATCCGGCTTTGTTTCCGATCAACGGGTGGAAACACTGAGCGCCGCCGCGGCCGAGGCCAAAGCCGGCGTTTCCCAGGCCGATGCCGCCCTCAAGGCCCAACAGCGTGCCGTCGGTGCCCTGGCTTCCGCACGCGGGCAGGCCTTGGCGCAGATCGCCGCCGCGCGGGCCAAGCGTGCCCAAGCCGAATTGGATCTAACGCGCACCAGCATCCGCGCCCCGATCGACGGCGTGGTCGGCGCGGTCACGGTTCGGCCAGGGCAATTCCTGCAACCGGGTGCGCAAGTGCTGGCCATCGTGCCATTGGCCCAAACGTATATCCTGGCCAATTTCAAGGAAACCCAAGTGGCCAAGCTGCGGATCGGCCAGAAGGTGCGCATCCGCGCGGATGCCTTTCGCGGCGCGGCCATCACCGGGCGCATCGAGAGCTTCGCCCCCGCCTCCGGGGCGGAATTCGCGCTGATCCCGGTGGAGCACGCCAACGGCAATTTCACCAAGATCACCCAGCGCATCCCCGTGCGCATCGCCATCGATGAGGGCCTGGAGGCCTCCGGCCTGCGCCCGGGGCTCTCGGTGGCCGTGAAGGTCGATTCCCATTCGCCTGGGGGCGCGAATTTCGCGCAAAGCGCCAGCCCGGCGCGGCCCGAGGTTTCGGCCGCTTTGCCATGAGCCAGGCCGCCAGCCTTGGGGCATCCGGCCCGGCGGCACCAAGCCAAAGCCCCGTTCAAAGCCAAAGTCAAAGTCAAAGCCAGATCGATTGGACACGCCTGCTGCTGGGCTTTTCCGGCATGGTGCTGGGCCAATTCATGGCCATTTTGGATATCCAGATCGTCGCCGCCTCATTGCCGCAAATCCAATCAGGTGTCGGGGCCAGCAATGATGAAATCAGCTGGGTGCAAACGGCCTATCTGATCCCCGAAGTGGTGATGATTCCGCTTTCGGCCTTCCTTTCCCGGATTTGGGGCACGCAGCGCCTGTTTCTGGCCTCCTGCTTCGGCTTCATTGTGATGAGCATCGCCACGGGCCTATCGAGCAGCATCGAGATGATGATCCTCACCCGGGCTTTGCAGGGCTTTGTGGGCGGCGCGATGATCCCCACGGTGTTCGCCACCGCCTTCACCGCCTTTCCGCCGCAGAGGCGGCTGACGGCGGGGGTGGTGATGGGCCTGATCGTGACCCTCGCCCCCACCATCGGCCCGACTTTGGGCGGGCATCTTTCCGAGGCGCTGAACTGGCGCTGGCTGTTCTTCATCAATGTCTTTCCAGGCATTTTGGTGCTGTTCCTGGTGGGGCGCTATGCCAATTTCGATCGCGGCGATCGCAAGCTCGCGGCCAATTTCGATTGGGCGGGCCTGGCGCTGATGGCCATTTCGCTGATGAGCATCCAGTTCGTGCTGGAGGAAGGGGCCCGCAACGATTGGTTCGACGATCCGGTCATCACCTGTCTGTCGGTGCTCGGCCTGCTCAGCGGGATCGTTTTCGTGCGCCGCTCCTTGCGCGCCGCCAACCCGATCATCGAACTGCGCGCGCTCGGCGATCGCAATTTTTTGGCCGGGGTGGCCATGACCTTCGTCACCGGGGCGGCCTTGTTCGGCGGCACCTTTCTGATGCCGCTGTTTCTGGGGCGCGTGCGGGATTTCTCGGCTTCTGAAGTCGGCACCACGATGATGGTTTCGGGGCTGACCATGTTCCTGACCGGCCCCTTGATCGGGCGGATGGTGCGCTTTGTCGATCTGCGCGTGCCGATGATATTGGGCTTTGCGCTGTGCGGCATCGGCATGGCCATGGCCCATTCCGTCACCTCCCAATGGGGATTTTGGCAATTCGCCTCGGTCCAGGCGGTGCGCGGAATTGGGGTGATGATGGCCCTGATCGCGGCCCAGCAGGTGACGATGAGCACCTTGCCCCCGCATCTGATCAAGAACGCCTCCGGCATCGTCAATCTGGCCCGCAATGTCGGGGGGGCCTTTGGGCTGGCCGTGCTCAATACCACACTGACGCACCAAAGCGCGGCGCATCTGGATACCCTGAGCGCCAATCTGCCGAGCACCAGCCCGCAGGCCCAAGGCATGCTGGCCGCCATCACCGCCCGCATGGAAGCCCTTGGCTTGCCCAACGCCGATCAGGGCGCGCTGAAAAGCCTGGCTTTGCTGATGGAGCGCCAAGCCAATACCCTGGCCTTCGGCGACGCCTTCCTGCTGCTGGCCATTGCCTGCTTTTTCGGCATCGGCCTTGCCTGGCTGGCCAAGCCGCAATCTTATGCGGTGCAATCGCAAACCGAGCCGGTGCATTGATGCCACGCGCGCCCGGCCAATTCGATGAAAGCAAGCGCGCGGCGATCTTGCGCGCCGCCGCCGAAGTCTTCACCGAGCGCGGCCTCGATGCCCCGCTGGAGGCCATCGCCAAGCGCGCCCAGGTTTCGAAACAGACCATCTATAACCATTTTGGGGGCAAAGATGGGCTGTTGCGCCTGGTGGTGGAAGAGCAGAAAGATGGGATCATCGCGGCACTCGATGCACCGGGTGCCGATTCCTGTATCGAAGACGCGCTCACCGGCTATGCCGAGGCCTTGCTCAGGGTCTGCTCGGCCCCGCTTGCGCTTGCCATGTTGCGCATGGCCATCGCCGCCGCCCGAACACATCCCGAACTCGCCCGGGCCATTTTCGAGGCAGGGCCCAAGGCTTCGCGCCAGCGGCTGGCGGCATATCTGCGCCGCGAGGCCGAGCACGGCCGCTTTGCCCCATGCGATGCCCATATGGCGGCCGAGGCGTTCGCCGGCCTGGTATCAGGGCAAATCCTGCTCAGCCAATTGCTGGGCGCGGGCCCGGATCTGGATGGCGCGGCCTTGCACGCGCGCGCGCGCGAGTGCGCGCGGCGCTTTCTGCTTGCCTATCCATCGCCGATATTGACCCAGCGCAGCGCGCTCACGGAACGCGCCTGAAGCGCATGGGCCTCCGGCTCAGAACTTGGCGCGCAGCGTCAGCCGGGCGTTGCGCGGGGGCCCGGTGCTGATATTGTTATCGGTATGGGCCGTGGGGAAATACTGCGCATTGGTCAGATTTTCGATCTGAATCTGCGCCTCCAGTCGCGGCGTCAGCGCGAAATACAGGGCCCCATCCAGACGGGTGAAGCCGGGAAGGATGGTCGTGTTGCTGATGGTGGTGAAGCTGTCGCGCTGATGTTGCAGCCCCAGCGAGGCACCCAAGCGCTGGGTGAAGTCATACCGGCTCCATAGAAAAAACAGATGATGCGGTACCTGCCCAATTTGCCGCCCCGCCGGGGCCGCGGCCGTGGTGCTGGTGATTTGCGCATCCTGATAGGTATAGCCGCCATAGATCTGCCAATGCGGGCGCAAGCTGCCCAATAGGCTCAGCTCCAACCCGCGCGTGCGGCTTTCCCCGGTCAACACCACCACTCCCGCTTGGCCCGAAGGGGCGCGGCTATTGGTGCGTTCGATCTGATAAAGCGCCGTGGTGAGATTGAGGCCGGGCAACACATCCCATTTCCCGCCGATTTCGTAGGAATCGAAGCGCTCCGGTGCCAACGCGGATAAAGACGCATCGAGGGAGAGGAATTGCTCCCCCGATTGCGGCAGGAAAGACCGCGCGAAGCTGGCATAAAGCGAGGCGGCGGCGATCGGCTTATAAACCAGGCCGGCGCGCGGGCTGATCACGTCATCCACACGCGAAAAGCGGGTGGTATCGATCAGATTGGCGATATCGAGCGCGAAGCGATCATAGCGCCCGCCAGCGATCAATTGAAAATCGCCAAATTCCGCCTGATCTTGCACATAGATCGATACCACGTTGCCATCGCTGGTGACATTGCGATTGGCCGGCCCGGCCCGGAAGGTGATCGGCGGCACGATCAGCGGATCGGCAAGGCCCACAGATACGCGCCGCCCGCTGACGCTGGTCGGGGAGCTGGAATCGAAAAAGCCATTGATGCGCTGATTTTGCGTGGCGGCATTGCCCGCCTCGATCCCGGCCAGCAGCCGGTGCGCGATCGGGCCGGTTTGCGTGCGCCATTCCACATTGGCCTGGCCATAGACATTGCGCCGGTGGGTGGGATCGAAATAGGCCTCGATGCCCAGGCTGGCGGCCCCGGTGCGCGGATCGATGCTGACGGCGGTTGCGGGGAACACATTGCGATAGGCCTTGGCATAATCGCCCCACGAAAATTGCCCCGAAACGCTCAGCTCGGCGCTGATCCTATGCTCGATGCGCGCACGCACGATATGGGCAGTCAAATCCGATTCATTGAGGCCCGGCACCCCGAAAAACGCATCGCGAAAGCCCGCGATGGGCCGCCCGTTCAGGCTTGGAATGCCGCGATCGGCCACGCGGAAATCGCGCAGATATTCATAGGCCAAAACCAGCCGCGTGGCGCTGCTGGGTTGCCAGGTGAGGGTGGGCGTCGCGCCGAAGCGCTCCAGCGAATAGACATCGCGATGATTGCGGGCATCTTCATAAAATGCGCCGATGCGGCCAAACACATGCTCGCCGATTTCCGCATTGGCATCGCCCTCGAAAGCGTAGGCCCCGAAGGTATCCACGCCGCCAGAAAGCGCGCCAAAATTGCCCGGCCCCGCCGTCTTGTTGACGCGGTTGATCACCCCGCCGCCGCCGCCGCGGCCAAAGGCCAAAGCATTGGCCCCCTTGAGGATCTCAACGCGCTCGACATTATAAAGCGGGCGGAAATACTGGACATCATCGCGCAAGCCATCGACGAAGAAATCGGCCGTGGTATTGACACCGCGCAAGGTCAGCTGATCGCGATTGCCTTCGCCCTGCCCCGGGCTGGCCCCCGGGGTAAAGCGGATGATATCGCTGATGCTGCGCAGATTGGCATCTTCGATGAAGACCTGGCTCACGATGGTCAGCGATTGCGGGGTATCGAGCAAGGGTGTCGCCGTCTTGGTGGAACTCGCGCTGTCCTTGACGAGATAGCCATTGCGCTGCCCGGTCACGATGATCGGCGCATCAGTTTCGGCCGCCTCCTCCTCGGCCTCATCGGCCCAGGCCGGCCCGCAAACCATAAGCAGCCCCGCCCCCAGGCCCATCACGCACCGCAGCATTTTCGACATCCTACACCTCAGTTGCGAGCCATTCTCAAAAATGGGCCTAGCCCTCCTGAGAATGATTTGCAATAGCAGATCAGAAATCGGCGTTTCCGCTCATGCCTTTCGGCACAAAGCCGTCTATGCTCGCGCCGTCATGGATGAAGCAGACAACATCGAGATGGCCGGCCTGTTTGACGCCGCAGAGGCCGGCTCTGGCGCGCCGGAATTGAGCCTGCGCGGCCTGGGGCTGGAAGAGGCCGCGCCCTTGCTGGAAGCGGCCTTGCAGGCCAAAGCAGCCGGGGAATGGCTGGCCATCCGCTTCGATGCGCCCCAGTCGGGCGGCGGGCAGAGCCTGTTTCAGCCCGTGGGCCGGCGCCTGCGCGGCGCGCTGCGCGATGGCCGCATCGATCTGTGCCGTCCCATGGCACCCGATGCCCATGCGCCCGATGCCGGCTTTGGCTTTCTGATCCGCTTTGCCTGAACCTTATGGGTTCAATCGATCGAAAACACGAAGGCCAGGCCCAAAGCTGCATAAACGGCCAAAGGGGCGATGGCCGCGAACAAGGGCGCAATGACGCCCAATTCCCCAAAGGAGGCCAGCACGCTATCGAACACGAAATAGCTGAAACCCAGAGCCCCGCCGATCAGCAAACGAAACACCGCCCCGCCGCGCCGCGCCAGTCCAAAGCCGGCCACTGCCCCCATAAAGGGCATGACCAGCGCGCCCGTCGGCCGAAAAAACCTGCGCCAAAACACCGTTTCCAATTCCGTGGACGGGCTGCCCTCATTGCGCATGGAGCGGATCAGCCGCGACAATTCCCCAAGCGTCGAGCGCTCGGGATCGCGCGAGCGCGCGAACAGGCGATCCGCGCTGATGGGCAGATAAAACGATTCCCGCGCGATGGCCGTGGCGGCCCCGGCGGCCAAATTCAAGCTGCGCAGATCGCGCAGATCATAGCGCCCGTCTTGCAGCGCGCCGGATTTGGCATAAACCACGCGCGCGAAGCCGCCCGCCCGCGCGCGCTCATACAGCGTGACATCGGTAAGCTGCACCGAATCGCCCAGGCGCACAGCCCGCGCGGCCTTCATGATCACCCCGCTTTCGGCCACGAACACATTCGCAGCCACATCCGAAAGCTTTCCGGTGAGAGAAAAGCTTGGCTCGTATTTGGCCCCCTCCCAAGCGGCCAATCGCGCGGAGGCCGGCTGTGTCACCAATTCGTGGAAGGAGAAATGCGCAAGCGCCATCAGCGTGCAGCCGAACATGAACGGTGCCAAAATGCGCATGGCCGAAAGCCCGCCAACGCGCATGGCCGTCACTTCATTGGAATTGCTCAGCCCCATCAACACGATCAGCACGGAAAGCAACGCCGCGAAAGGTGCGAATTGCGAAACCAATTCGGGGGAGCGCAGCTCCAGATAGCGCCACACCGAGGCCTGGGTCGAGCCGGCCGGGGCCAGCAAATCATCGGCCTTGCTGAGCAAATCCAAAACCTGCAGCACGCCCAAAATCACCAGAAGGATCAGCGCCCAGCGCCAAAAGAACAGGCGCACCAGGCGGCGCACCAGAATGGGGCGATCGGTGCCCACCAGATAGCTGCCCCAGCTTCTCATGCGCGCGCCTCCTTGCGCTTGACGCGGCGGGCCGGAAAGGCATCGCGCAGCGCATCGATGCCGCGCTCCAGCCAACCAAAGGGCCGAAAGCCGACAATCTCCGAGCACAAAGCGAACAAGGTCACGCTGATCAAGAAATACGCCCCAAAAATCGGCCACATCGAAATCCACGGCGAGGCTTGGCCCGCCGCCACGCTGGATTCCGCCGCTTGCAACAAGCGGTAATAGACGATCACCATCACGATGCCGAATACAAAGCCAAATCCGCGATCATTGCGCTTGTCGGCCATGCCCATGCCCATGCCCAGAAACGGCAAAGCCAAGATCAGCAGGCTGTGCAAAAGGCGCCAATGGAAACTCGCTTCCAATTCATGGCGCCGGGCCAAGGGCAAAGGGCCGTTCAATTGGCGGATCATTTCGGTGAGCGTCACTTCCTTGCGATCCCCGCCGCGGCGACGGAACGCCTCGGGGGCCACTTGATCCAGGCTGAAATCGCCAACATCAAAGCCAAGATAGCCGGGCACGGGGCCGCTGGCCTTCACGCTGACCTGGCGCCCATCGAACAAGCGCAGCACCAATTGCCCATCATTATTGCTGCTTTCCAAGAGGCGCCCGCTATTGGCCAGCACCGCGGTGCAATCGCCATTCTTCTCGCAGCGTTCCAGGAAGATATTGCGCCAGGGCCGATCCCCATCCACGGCCGCGCCGACACGCAGCGTGATGCCCTCCCCCAGCTTGATCACGGCCCCGTCGCGCACCTGCGCCGTCAGCAGGGAAGTGCGCACTTCAAAACGCAAGCGCGAATAGGAATAGGAGGTGACGGGCTGCAAAAATCCGGTGATCAGCAGATTGAACAGGCACAAGCCCATGGCCAGCAGCAAAACCGGCCACAGCATGCGCCGCAAGGGCATGCCCGCCGCCAGGCACGAATCCAGCTCGCTGGATAGGGAAAACCCGCGCGTGGCAAACAATGCGCCCAGAAAAAAGCCGATCGGCAAAGCCAAAGAGACATATTCCGGCAACAAGGTGCCCAGCATGCGCCAAACAAGGCCCACGCTGCCATTCTGCTCCAGCACGAATTGGAACAAGCGCAACATCTGATCGAGCAACAAAAGCAGCACGGCGATGCCCATCATCATCATCAAGGGCGTGACCACAGCCTGCAGGATATAGCGATCCAGTCTTTTCATGCGCGATCAGCTCCTGGGTCGCGATGCGATGGGGCGGGCTTGGCCATGCCGATCAAAGCATGAAGCCCAAGCACGGAGAAGTTGGCACATTGCGTCAACGCCGCCGCCATGACGAACATGCCCGCAACAGCGGCCTGCGGCGCATCCACCGCCTTGGCCATATTGAGGCTGAGGCCCAAAAACAGCAAATCCCGGTTGGGGACGAACGGAATGCGGCTGAGCACCAATTGCGCGATGACAAAAGCCAGCCAAACGGAAAACGCCGTGCTCGGAAACACCAGGGCCCAGCTCCAGGCCTGCAACAGCATGGTCAGCCCCAGGCGCAAGGTGTGAAGAAGAAAGATGATCAGCGAAGCGCGCGGGCTGGTTGACATGAACCGGCTCTGGAAGGCCGCGGCGATCAGCGTGCCCAGCGCGATCGCGCCGACGCTGCCAAACACCCAGCCTTGCAAGCTGCCATCCAGCCCCAAGGCCTGCTTGCCCTCGCCACCCGCCCAATAAAACCAGGCCAGAAGCAAGGGCGTGGCCAAATTGGAAGAGGCCCCCGAAAGCAGATTGACATCCTTCACCGCCGAAAGGACGGGGCGCAGGCCCAGCTTCAGCCTCTGGTGGGCCCAAAAGCCGAAATAGGCTTCGCCGGACATGTCGAACACGCCGAAATTATAGGCCCGCTTGACAAAAAACGGCCAGGCATGGGCCCAAAGCCGCATGCGCCAGCACACTTCATAGATCAATATCTCGGTCAGCGGCAGGCAGGCATAGCTCAGCGCAAACAGCAGATAAAAGGCCGGATTGGTGGGAAGCGCCCCCATCACCTGCGCCCAGCCGATCGCGGTGAGCTGGTAGGCCAAAAAAGCCAAGACCGCCGCCATGCCCATGAAACGCAGTCCCCGCAGAGCCGCTTGGCTCACAGGGTGGGCGAGGCGGCGCCGCAGGCCTTCATGCGCCCACAAGGCGGCGATGGCGCGGATCAGGCGGCGCGCGGCGGTGCGGAACGGCAATGGAAATCCAATTTGCGAAACATGCTTGCGATTGCCTTAGCGCTTATGGACCCGCTGCGCGAGGGTCTCGAATCGTTCCACCGTGCGAAGCAGCATAGGAACCCATGTTGGCGATGGATGCCGCCGCTCCGCGCTGCGCAACGCCAGTGGCAAGGCGGAAAATCAAGGCCGCCACGCACATTGTGCGGGATCAAACCCTGCGCTTGGGCAGGCGCGCATAGAGCCCGAACAAATCATCAAAATGCGCTTTCGGCTCACGCAGCTTGGCTGCGCCATCCAAGAGGGCGCTGGCGCGCATGGCGGCGCGATCGCGCGCCAGGAAGGCATGGATGGCCGCCGCGCAGGCCTTGGCATTGCCGGCCTCATAGCTGATGGCATAACCGGGGCCGGCCAGATCGCTGGCCCCGCCCAGATCGGGCACGATCAAGGGCAGGCCCGAGGCCAGGCCCTCCGCCACCGCCAAGCCGAAGGTTTCGGCCGCGCCCCCATGCAAAAACACATCGGCACTGGCCAGCATGGCCGCCAGCCGGGGGCGATCCCAGATCGGCCCGGAAAGATGGACGCCGCGGGCCCGCTTTGCCCGCCTTTCCACCCAGGCGCGGATCGGCCCATGGCCAATGATAAGCAGCCCGGCCGGGCGCGTGGCGCGCACCGATTCGAAGGCATCGATCAGCATGCCGATGCGCTTTTCCGGGTGATAGCGGCTGACGGCGATCAGCATCAGGCCATCTTCGGCCTCGCAGCCGCATCGGCGCAGCATGTCCCGGCGCAGCGCCGCATCGCGCAATTGCGGGGAAAAGGTTTCGCGTTCGATGCCGAAGGGCGCGGCAAACGGCCTCGGCAGCCCCATGCGGGCCAGGCGCTGCGCCAGCCATTCCCCGCTCACCACGCTGACATCAAAACGCGCGGCCAGGCGGCTCAAATGCCGCCACAAGCCGCCGGCCAGCCAATCCACCGCATCCAGGCCGATCAGCCGGCCGAGAAAGGTATGGCCATAGACGGCCACCGGATCCTGATGGATGAAAAATGCACGCGCCGCCGGGCCGGGCCAGGCCGCGGCCAGCTCGCCCCCGCGCCAGGGCGATGAGCCCTCCACGACATCCGGTGCCAGCGCATCCAGCGCCGCAAACACGGGCGCGCTGTCCTTGAACACGTGATACCGGGCATCGATGAAATGACGCGGCGATTGCACATATTGGATCCGCCCACCGGGCCGCTCCTCGATGCGATTTTCCGCGCCCGGGGCCAAAATCGTGCAATCCACGCCCGCCGCGGCGCTGGCCGCCAATTTCTGATGGACATAGGTGCGCACACCGCCGCCATGCTCGGTGTAGAACTCGCACACATCCACCAGTTTCATGCGCGATCCATCGGCCGCGCTTCAGGAATCACTGGGCACCAATTCGTAATACCCGGCCAGCACGCCCGAAAGCTGCGCATCCCAGGAATATTCGAGGGCGGCCGCGCGCGCGCTGGCCGCCATGCGCCCGCGCAAAGCCGAATCGCCCACCAATTGCGCGATCGCCGAGGCAAAGCGCTCACCATCTCGCACCGGGCACAAAAAGCCGGTTTGCCCGTGCTGGACGAGGGAGGCGCTGCCCGTGGCATCGGCGCACACCGCCGGCAGCCCGGCGGCCATCGCCTCCAGCGTGACATTGCCGAAGGTTTCCGTGGCGCTGGGGAAAAAGAACACGTCCGAAGAGGCATAGGCCTGCATCAGGCTTTCCCCCGTCAAAAAGCCGGTGAAAACCGCATCGGGAATGCGCTGTTCGAGCCAAGCCCGCTCAGGCCCATCGCCCACGATGATCGGCCGATGCGCCACGCCACGTTTGCGCAGCCGCGCAAACGCATCGACCACCGTATCGAGGCCCTTTTCGGTAACCAAGCGGCCCACATAGGTCACGGCTGGGCGATGCTCATCCACCGCCCAGCTGGCCCGCAATTCCTGGCTGCGCTTGGTGGGGCTGAACTGGGCATGATCCACGCCGCGCGCCCAAACGCGCATATTGCACTCGATCCCATCGTCTCTCAGGGATTGCGCCATGGATTCGCTCGGCACATAGACCTGCGCGCAAGATCCATAAAAATACTTCAAATAATGATTGCTCATCGGCATCAGGAAATTCAGGCCGTAATATTTCCAATACGCGTCAAACCGCGTGTGCACCGAAGCGACCACCCGCTTGCGCTTGCGCAGGGCATATTTCAGCGCCCCGGCCCCCAGCCAATCGGGCGCGGAAAGATGGATGATATCGGGCGCGAATTCTTCCAGGCTGCGCTGGAAAAAGATCGGATAGCCGATGCCCACCCGATATTCCTTGCGGCCCGGAAATGGAAAGGAGGGCACCGAAACCAATTCCCCTTTATGGGGAAAGGCCGGCGTCTTGCTAGTTGGGGAAAACACCCGCACCACAACGCCCTGGCGCTCCAGATATTCCACGAGACGGTTCAGCGTGAGGCTCGCGCCATCGCGGATATAGTTATAATTGCCGGAAAAAATCGCGACACGGAGCGATCGCCCACCCAGATGGGGGCGGCTGAGGGGCGCGCGCTCCAGAACACTTTCATAGGCCATTGGGCAGTCCAACACCGGCCCGGATTGCACACGCATTCCGACCAGACGGTTTCTCAGCTAGAGACAGCCGGGGCTCGCGGCAAGGGGCAAAGGTGCGTTTTGGAGGCGCGCTTACCTCCCGGCCCGCAATTTCGCAAAGCCAGCGGCCAGTGAAATCTCGGCGCGCCAGCCGGCATCAGCGGTCAAATCCCCCTCCCGCGCGACCCAGTCGGCATGGCGCAATTCGCGCAATTTGCCCAAAGTGAGGATATTGGCGCGCCCACTCAAACGCGCCGCCGCCATGCTGGCAATCGCTGCAATGCCGGCCAGCCAAGGCGGAATGGGCAAGGACCGCACGCGCCGCCCCCCCGCTTGGCCCAGCGCCGCGGCCATATCCTGCCAGCCATGGCCGCCGGCACCGTCATCGAGTTCATAGAGGCGATGGCGCGTGTTCGTGCTCGCCAAAGCCGCGAGCGCCGCCCCCGCCGCATCGCGAACATGGATCATCGAAATACGCGCTGAAGACGGCCCCAAGGCCGGGGCCCAGCCATAGCGCGCCAACGCCATCAGCTTGGCGAGCTCCAGATCGCCCGGGCCGTAAATGGCCGGCGGGCGCAGAATGGTCCAATCCAGGCCCGGCAGCGCGCGCAGCATGCCCTCGGCGGCGGCCTTGCTGGCGCAATAGGCGCTCAATTGCGGCTCACGCGCGGCCAGCGAAGAAATGAACACAAAGCGCGCGGCCCCCTGCTGCACGGCCACACGCGCCAAATCCAGCGCCGCCCGCGCATTGATGGAGAAGAATTCCGCGCGGCTGCGGGCTTTGACGAGGCCGGCGCAATGGATCACGCCGCGCACACCAGCGCACAAAGCCTGCAACGCGGCGGTATCGCACAAATCCCCGGCGATCGGCGTGAGATGCGCATGCGCGGGCAAGGCCTGGATGTTGCGGGCCAAGGCCCGCACGCGCAGCCCGCCCGCCAAGGCCTGTTCACAAATGGCGCGGCCCAAAAAGCCGCTGGCCCCCGTCAGCGCGATGGGCGCGGCGGCCTGATCGGTCACGGGCGCTGCGCCGATGCCCCGGCGGCGCGCTGCGCCAGATAATTCTGCTTGGCTTTGGCGCGGCTGAGCTTGCCCGATGACGTCTGCGGCAGGGAGCCGGGCTTGATCAATTCCACCACGGGATCGACAAAGCCCAAGCGGCGCAACACACCCAGCACCTGCGCGCGGATCTGGGCGCGCTGTTCGGGATCACTGGCCCGGCACTGGACCAGCGTGACCACCTGATCGCCCGAGCCATCATCGATGGAGAAGGCCGCCGCATCGCCGCGTCGCAAAGCGGGCAAGGCCTCCAGGGCCCATTCGATATCCTGGGGCCAGACATTGCGGCCATTGATCAGGATCAGATCCTTGGCGCGGCCGGTGATGTACAATTCCCCATCCTGGCAAAAACCGAGATCGCCGGTATCGAGCCAGCCATCGGCAGTGAGCACCCGCGTGCTTTCTTCGGGATCATAGGCATAGCCCCGCATCAAGCTGGGCCCGCGCACGAACACCCGCCCGATCCGATCGGCCCGGGCGAGCCCCCCCTCTTCATCGCGCAATTCCAGGATATGTTCGGGCAACACCTTGCCGCAGCCAACAAACTCGCGCCCCAGTTCGGGATCATCGCTGTCATCAAAGACCACATCGCCGCCATCCAACGCGCGGCGCGAAAGCCGCACGATCCTGGGGCCGCGATCCAGCTCGGCGAAGGAAACCGCCAGCGTGGCTTCCGCCAGGCCATAACTGGGCACGAAGGCTTCACGACGAAAGCCGGCATCACCAAAGCGCATCACAAATTCTTCCAGCACCTGCGGGCGAACCATGTCCCCGCCGATGCCCGCGGCGCGCCAGCGCGAAAGATCCAGCCCCTCGGGCCCGGCCCGGGCCGCATGCTTGGCGCACAATTCATAGCCGAATGTGGGGCTGTAAGCGAGCGTGCCGCCATTGCGTGACAACAGCGAAAGCCATGTCATGGGCCGGCGGGCGAAATCGCGGGTGGTCAAGTAATCGGTGGAAAGCTGCGTCAGCAAAGGGGCCAGGAAAAAGCCGACAAGGCCCATATCGTGATACATGGGCAGCCAGCTGGTGCAGCGATCGCCATCGCGCCGATCCAGCCCCGCTTGGCAGATCAGCCGCGCATTGGCCATCAGCGCGCGCTGGGTGATCTCGACGCCCTTGGGATGGCGCGTACTGCCCGATGAAAACTGCAGATAGACGAGATCATCCGCCTTGGCGCTGAAGCCGGGCAAGGGGGCGATCGGCAGCTGCGCGAATTCTTCGTTCGAGCCGCAATATTTCAGATCCAGCCCCTCGACCGCCTCGCGCAGCAAAGGCAACAAGGCTTCGGGCCCCAAAGCCG
The DNA here is from genome assembly GCA_964484435.1 of uncultured Caulobacteraceae bacterium. Taxonomy (GTDB): domain Bacteria; phylum Pseudomonadota; class Alphaproteobacteria; order Caulobacterales; family Aquidulcibacteraceae. The sequence continues at coordinate 1,487 of CAZAGL010000015.1, read as the reverse complement.
CCACGGCACGGCTGCCCATCACCCGCCGGCGCAGGCCAGAGACATAATCATCGCGCTCGCCAAAAATCACGGGGATGGGCGCGGGGGTCGGCAGGGCCCCGAGATAGGAACAGCCCATGAAGCCGACGAAAAACGCCACATCGGTATCGGCCAAAAGAATCACCGCCTCGCCGCGGCGCACACCCAGGCCGGCAAGACGCCCGGCGGCCTCCAGCGCCAGCACCCGCATCTCGGCATAGCTGCAGCGCGCCGTCAGCTCCCCGCGCGAGGAATAGATGTTCACGCCGGTATCGCCTTGGGCGGCGTAATCAAGTGCCTCGGGGAGTGTGTCAAATTCGCCACGCTTTAACGGCAAGCGCGGATTGATCGAGGGGGTCGGCTGCATCAATTCGGGGTCCAGGTCCGGGTGCGAAATGCAATTCGCGCCGGCAAAGTCAATGATTTTCCCCAATCACAAACGCCGTGACCAGGATATTCCTCTGCATTAGCGCATGGGCGCGCCGGATCAAGAGGCTGCTTCCAGCACGAACTGGGCAGCGATCCTGCCGACGGGCTATTGACGCGGCCGCCCGCCATCTGGAGAGAGAGCTGGCTGTGGCCGGATGTGCGCCCTATATGCACGCCAAGGCGACGTATTCAACAGGGGATGCCCAATTGGCCCTACCAGAACCACATGCCATCGTTGCGGACGTGATGGAAGCCCTTGAGCCATTCTCCCATCCCGGCCAAGTGCTGGGGCGGGACACCGATATCATGGCCGATCTGGAAATCGATTCGGTGGCCGTGCTGGATGTGGTGATGGTGCTCGAAGATAAATACGATGTCTCGGTGCCCTTGGAATTGGTGCCGAAAATCAAGACGATCGGGGATTTCGCTGATCAAATCGCAGTTTTATGTGCAGGGGAAAAGTGAATGGGATTGTTCGATCGCTTTGCGTCCACCATCAACGCCACCCACGAAATCGACGATTCGGGGGCCAACCCGTTCACCATCGCCTGGGATGACGTGCTTTCACAGACCGAGGCGGTTTGGAAAGGGCGCAAAACGGTTTTGGCGGGAACGCACAATTATCTCGGCCTGACCTTTTCCGAGGATTGTATCGAGGCCGGCGTGGCGGCGCTGCGCCAGCGCGGCACGGGCACGACCGGCTCGCGCATCGCCAACGGCACCTATCCGGATCATTTCGCGCTGGAGGCCCAGCTCGCGGAATTCTTCGGCAAGCGCGTGTGCATGGCCTTCACCACCGGCTTTCAGGCCAATCTCGGCGTGGTGGCCACTTTGGGCGGGCCCGATGACATCCTGCTGATCGATTCCGATAGCCATGCCAGCATTTATGATGCCGTGAAGCTGTCCAGCGCCAAAATCCTGCGCTTCCGCCACAATGACATGAAGGATCTGGCCCACCGGCTGGAGCGCCTGGAGGGCACGCCCGGCAATCGCATCATCGTGGCCGAGGGCATTTATTCCATGCTGGGGGATCGGGCCCC
>CAZAGL010000014.1:0-17334 GCA_964484435.1 uncultured Caulobacteraceae bacterium | reverse complement strand
GCTGCCGCCCTCGTGGATGGCCGAATAGCAGCCATGTGTCAGGCCCGGATACATGCCGAAGGCCATGTTGGTGGAGCAGACCATCTCGTTGAACGCCAGATTGACCACATTGGGCAGGCCCTGGCCGCCATATTCGGGATCATTGCCCAAAGCCGGCCAGCCGGCCTCGACCATGGCCCGATAGGCTTCCCGGAAGCCGGGCGGGGTCGTCACGCCCTGCGCAGACCAAATGCAGCCATGCTCATCGCCCACCTTGTTGAGCGGAAACAGCGTCCCGGTCGTGAATTTCGCGCCTTCTTCGAGGATTTGCTCGATCGTATCGAGCGGGGCCTCGGCAAAGCCCGGCAGGTTGGAATACCGCGCAAGATTGAGGACATCGCGATACAGGAATTGGTATTCCCGCAGCGGGGCAGCATAGACTGGCATCGGTTTCTCCCTGATTGCGGGGCGGCCCGCTTGGTTTTTGTCAGTTCACATCCAGGCTCTTGCGCGCCTGGGCGTCATAGGCCTTGGCGGTTTCGAGATCGACCAGCGCCAGCTTCGGCTCGGCCAGGCGCTGATCGATCCATTCCAGGCCTTTTGCCAGTTCGGCCAAAGCCAGATCCACATCCACGCGCTGGGCGCGCAGCACCGCCGCCCGTTCCAGCAGCAAAGCGCGCGTGGCCCGCATCTGCGCCTGCTGGCCATGCCCCAAATCATAGAGATCGAGCATTTGCTTGATCTCGGACAGGGCCAATCCCACACGCTTTCCCCGCAAGACAAGCGCCAGGCGGGCATGATCGCGTGAGGAATATAGCCGCTTTTGGCCCTGCCGTTGTGGGGCGATCAGCCCCTTATCCTCATAAAAGCGCAAGGCCCGCGCCGTCACGCCGAATTCGCCGGCCAATTGCGTGATGGAAAAGCCGGCCCCCGCCTGCGGAGGCAAAGCGGGGCCATGGGCAAGAGCCGGAGGTGGGGCCGGCGAGTGGGCAAGAGGGCGCGATCGCATCGTCCCTTATCTATCGCACTTAACGTCAACGTCAAGCAAGGCGCAATCACGGGGTTATGACTGATATTCGCCCGCTTTGCCGCTGCCTTCTCCAGGGGGCGGCTTTGCATCACGTTTCCGGCGGGTTATGCCTTTAGGGGCTGTAACCTGCGCGCGCATTCTGCGGGCAGGGTCATGGGATGGTGCAGCCTGGGCGCAAATTGCGCCGATCTAGGGAGTTTATGCAGTGCTGAAACGGATCTTGAACCTGCTGCCGCACGCTATGGCCATTTTCATGGCCATCATCTTCATGGACAGCCTGCGTTACAAATTCACCAATGCCCCGGAAACCATCGTCATTTTTCAGGAAAAGCTGGATAATTGGGCGGCCAGCTGGGGCGCGGCCGGCCTGTTCGCGCAAACGGGCCTGTTTAGCCAATATGTCATCGGCTCGATCGAGTTGCTGGCTTCGTCCTTGCTGCTGATCGGCATCCTGCCGCGCTATCGGCATTTGCAGGCGGGCGGTGCGCTGGCCGGCCTGTTGGTGATGACGGGGGCCACGAATTTCCACCTGTTCACGCCGTTGGGCATCGATCCCAACCATGATGGCGGCGGCTTGTTCGTGGCGGCTTGCATTGTTTGGGCCAGCGCGCTGCTTATGGTCACCGTGCTGCGCCGCAAGGAATTTCTGATCCTGGTGCGCCGGGTGCTGGCGATTTTCGCGCCGATGCCTCAATCGTAAAACACCGCGATATCCTCGAGGGGCTTGCGTTGGATGTCCGGCACGCGGGCATCCAAAGCAGGCCGCCCGGCCACGATCAGCATCAGCGCGCGCTCATGATTGGGCCGTTTGAGCGTATCGCGTAAAAACCCCATCGGCGAGGGGGTGTGCGTCAGCGTCACGAGGCCGGCATGATGGAGCGCGGCCAGCAAAAAGCCGCAGGCCAGGCTCGCGCTTTCGGGCACATAATAATTTTTGCGCTTGGCCCCGGTGTGCGGATCGATCTCCCAGGCCTGCTGAAAGGCGGCGATCAGCCAGGGCGCGGTTTCCAGAAAGGGCTTGTCGGCATCGGTGCCCAAGGGGGCCAGATCTTCCAGCCATTCGGGGGTCGCGCGCTCGGTGTAGAAGGCGCGCTCTTCTTCTTCGGCGGCGATGCGGATTTTGCGCTTCATGGCCGGATCGGCGATGGCCACGAAGGTCCAGGGCTGTTTGTTGGCCCCTGAAGGCGCGGTGCCGGCGCAGCGAATGGCCCATTCGATCACCGAGCGCGGCACCGGCTCATCGCGGAAATGGCGCACGGTGCGCCGCGAATTCATCGCCTCGAAAAAGCTGCGTGCGCGGCTTTCCATCTCCGAATCCGTGCGCGCCGGCGGGGCAATCAGCGGAATGGTTTTGAGGGGCGTGGGGTTGGGGGGGCTGGACGAAGTCATGGCCGGAGGAATCCATTTGGGATGCTTAACGGAGATTTAAGGAGGCTGCGCGCACCACATCATAGTGATAATGCGCGCTGATTCTATCCGCATGCGCGTATGGGTTTAAGGAGAGGGCATGAGCGCGGCGGTTAGCGATCGCAAGGCCAGCGGCGGAGAAAGCGCTGAGGCCCCGGCCACGCTCGGGCAATGGCTGGATGCCCGCATCCCCAAGGCCGAGACGGAACGGGCCGAGGGCCTGGTTGGCTCGGGCGAGGCGCGCCGCGTGGTCGATGCCCTGGAGCGCCTGGCCCGCCGCGTCGAGGCCCAGGAGCGCCGCGGGGCGATGGGCAGCGCGGCGATGGAGCGGGCCCTCGATGATGTCGCCGATCGCGTCGGCGCGATCGAGGATGCCCAGAGCGAAACCTCCGGGCGGCTGTTCGAGGCCTTGCAGGGCCTGGAGCGCGTGCATGGCGGGCTGGCCGATCGGCTGGCCTCGCTGGAAGTGGAGGGCGTGCGCCACAAGGCTTTCGCGCGGCTTGAGGATCGGGCCGGTGCCCTTGAAACGCATTTGACGCAGGCCCGCACGCTCACCGCACGGGAATTGGAGGGCCTGCGCGAGGGCATGAGCCGCCTCGGCCAGGCCGCCCAGGAATCCATCGAAGATTTGACCCTGCGCATCGAAAGCGCGCGCTATGCCTCGGGCGAAAGCGTGGAGGCGCTGCAAGCCGAAGCGGCTTTGCTGCGCAAGACGCTGATGAGCTATCAGGCGGAAACCCATGCGCGGCTACACAGCCTGGCCGCCGACAGCTCCTCCGTGGCCGAGCTGGCCGGCCTGCGCACCCAATTCCTGGTCAGCGCCGAGCGCCAGGATGCCGCGCTCTCGCGGCTGACGGCGCGCATGGAGGCGCTCAGCGCCGGCACCATCCAGCGCGGAGAGCTGGAAGAAAGCGCGCGCGTGGTCAGCGCCGCTTTGGCCGCCATGTCGGCACGCTTGGATGCGCAGGATCAGGCCTTCAGCCGCAAGGAGGAGGTCCAGCAGGTCATCGCCAGTGTGACGGCGAAATTGGGGGAGCTGGACACCCAAATCGGGGCCGGTCAGCGCGAATTTGTCGAACATGTCAAGGTGTCCGTGCGGGCTGTTGAGGCCCTGGGCGCGCAGCTCAGCGAAGTGGCGCAAGGTGCCGCGAAAGACAGCATCGATCAGGCCCAGCAGCGCGCCGAGGTGCAGCAAGCCATCGAAGATTTGCGCGCGCGAATCGAAGCGAGCGCGGCTCAAGCCGAGGCCGTCAGCGAGGCGGTGCGCGCCGCCGCCAATGCGCGCTGCGATGCCATCGCGCGCGTCACCGAAGAGCGGATCGATCACGCCGCCGAACGCAGCACCGCGGTTTTGGGGGCGCTGGAGGCGGCGCAAAGCGCCCTCGATGCCCGCGTGCAGGAATTGGGCGAAGTGCGCCTGGCCGAAGAAACCGCGCGCCTGCAAGCGGAATTCGCGGCACGCAGCCACGCTCTCGGCGAAGAGATGCAGGCTGCGATCGTGGCGGCCCGCCAGGAGTTTGAGCAGCGGCTGGATTTGGCGGTTTCGGCCATCGAAACGGGGGCCTTGGCCACGGGGCTGAACCGGGCGCTGGCCCGCATGGACGAAATTGGCAAAACCCAAGCGGATTTGGGCGAGAGCGTCTCCATCGAATTGAAGCGCTGGAGCGAAGCGCAGGATCGGCGCCTGCGCGGCATCGAAGCGCGGGTGGGGGATTCCATGAGCGCCACCGGCCGGCTGGAGGCGCGCTTTGCTTCGCTGGAAGCCGATTCGCTCGGTGCGGCCAGCCACACGCATGAAGCGCTTTCGGCGCTTTCAGCCCGGATCGAAGAGCGCGCCTCGGCTAGCGAGCGCCGCGCCGGCCAAGCCCTCGAACAGGTCGGGACGCAAATCATCGAGCTGGCCGAGCGCATGGATCAGCGCCAGCGCGCGTTGCTGCAGGATTTGGAAGATCGCCTCGCGGATTTCGAGCGCCGCGCCGGCATCGCCGCGCAAGAGCACCGCGAAGAATGGGAATCCAAGCTCCAGGAGGTGCGCCTGGCGGTGCCCGCGCCGCAGGCCTATGTGGTTCAAGCGGATGGCGCGGTGCCGGCACGCGCGCGCCGGCCCATCCCGCAATCCATCCCGGCGGCCCAAGATGAAGAGCGAGAGGCCCCAGAGGAGACCGCGCCGCCATCGGCTGGCACCTTCGGCATCCAGGATCCCAACGTGCAGTTGGAAGATCATTTCATTGATGATTACGCGGAAACCGTGCTGCCGCGCTATGATCTCGTTGATGTACTGGATGCGGCAATCTCGCAGGATTCGGCGCGCCGCAAGCAAGATGCACCCATCGATCCGGTGCGCGCCTTGCTGCAAGAGCGGATCGAGGCCGCCCAACCCCAGCCCGCACCCCCGCAGCCAGTATTGGATCCGGGCGCGGCCCAGGATGCGCAGGATCATTACGGCATGGCATCAAACCCCGTGAAATCCGGCTCGGGTTTCACTAACGATGCCATAGCGATTCCCATGACGCCGCAGATCGAGCCGGGCGCGCAAGATGAGCCCGAGCCGCTCGATCCCGTGGACATGCTTCTTACGGACATTTCCTCCGCGCCACTGGTTTTGGGGCCGCAGGATGCCGATGCCATCACCTTGACCAGCGCCATGCGCGTGGAGCGCGCGCCGGCCCGCCTTAATCCCGCTGCGGACGATTTGTTCGATTCTCCCTTGGCCAAAGCCGCGGCCGAGAGCCGGGCCCCGCGTGAGCCCTCCTATCTGGCCCCGGCGCGGCGTGCGGCTTTGGTCAGCGCGCAGGAGGCCAATGCCAAGCGCGCCAAGCCGAGCAGCCCTAATCTGACCCGGGCCCTGTTCTGGGCCGCCACCGCGATCGCCGTGGGCGGGGGCGTTTATGCCGTCAGCCGCGAAACCAGCAAGCCGGCCAAGCCACAAAAGCTCACGCAATTGGGTGGTGATGAAGCAAATGCCTGGGATGAAGCGTCAACGCGCCAAGCCGCTGAGCGCACCTTGCAGGGCGCGGCCCAGCAGATCGCTTTGGGCCAGGATTTTGCTGCCCAACCCGTGGATCTGCCCGAGGCGGGGGCCGGCGCACAGGACGCATCCTATACGCCAGGCCCGGCAGAAGAACCCCTCGGCGAGGCAAAGTTCGCGCCTTGAGCGAAATTGCGGTGCCGCGCGCTTGGCGCGGCATACCGGCCAATTAGGCGAGTAAGTCCCGCCGGAATGTGCGTTCGATTCGCGTTGCGTCGCTTTCGGGGATGCCTGAGCTTTGAGCGAAACATTTCCATCCCAAAACGGCCTCGGAAATCTCGCGAAGCATCGCGTGCGCTTTGGTTTTCTTGATGCCGCCCACTGTTGCGAGTGCCAGGAGATCGTCAAGAACGAAACCATCGCGCTTGCCGTTGACGCTCATCTGGTGCTGGCTGGTCCATACCCCTGAAGGATTGTAGGAATAGGTGACGTCGAAGGCTGGCGAAAGACGCCATGCGCCGCTGCGATCCATCAGGAAGGCAATGTTTTTGACATGGTCATCCTGGTTTCGGGCGAGGACGTTGAAAAACGTGCGCCGAACCTGTTGTTCGGCGTCCGTCATGGGAAGGCCAAGACGCTTGATGGTCTGGAGCACTTGTTCGTAGGCATAGGCACCAACGATATTGAAGTCATAGTGCATCATGGCACCCAGTGACTGCATGTGCAGCTTGCCATTGCTCGGGGTGCGGTCAAAGCGCCGGGTCATGAAGTGCGCACGGCCACCTTCTTCGTGCAGCCGACAATCCTCCATTACGATCCCAGCGGCGCGCGCCATCAGATGATAGGCGTACTCGACCCGTCCAAAGCCCATTGGGTCAGCAAGTTCGCGATCCGTGTTCGCGTGCACGCCGTCGAATTTCATGAGCCAATGTGAAAAGCCCGCGCTCGCTCCCGCCTGACCCGAACGGAATTCGCCAGTATCAGAATTCCAGGCGAGCACCGCCTTGGCCCTTGCACCCCCAGCGGATGTCCCGACGCGCAGGATATCCTCTATCGCATGCCGATCGTTGTCGCCCGTCAGCTTGCCCTCCAGCGCGACGCGATCGTCGAGCACCCGGTTCGCTAACGCAACAAGCGCCTCAACTTCGATTCTGCGGCCTGAGCCGGGTTGTTCATGAGTTGAGGGGAGAAATTCAAGCGCGCCCAGCCCACGAGCGCCCGAGTAGCAAAGGCGCTCGACCGGGGTGAAGCTGCCAGGCTCGCGACCGCGCCCCGATAGCCAGGCATTGATCAGTGCGTTGCCAAATTTATCTGGCAGGCTATCGGCGAGCAGGCCGGGCAGCCCCTTGAACGTCTCCCGCGACAGCGATGGGAATTCAAAGGGGATATCTGCCAAGGGCATCATCAGAGGCGCGATTTCTATGCCGGAACGAGAAAATTCCGGCGTGTATTGGAAAACTCCGAGGCCGCGATCCGGGAGCCAGGTCACCGCACCGATGTCACTGCCCCAAAGAATGACGCGGGCCGTATCGGTCATGCCTCCTCCTTGGTTTGGTCCCCCCAAATCCATTCAGCTTTCGGAGCGCGCTTGGTGCTGGCGCGTTGACGTTCGCTTCCGCGGAGACGGACGCGGTCGACAGGGCGCACGCTGGGATCGGGTAAGAGGGCCGCCAAGTGATCGGTAAGCCGCAGCGCCTGCATAACCCGCACAAAAGAATCCAGCGATATGGGCTTGCCCTCGGCAAGGCGGGTCAGCGTGCTTCTCGAAATTCCGGCTGCGTTCGCAAGATCACCTTGCGTGATATTTCGGCTGAGGCGGATGTCTTCTATCCGCTTCCCGAGCGCCTCGATGATGGCCTCGCTGGAAGCGGAGAGAAAATCAATCCTGTGCGTCATTTTTGCAGCTTTGAGCCAATTTATCAGCACTCCGCATCACATATCACGCATTGAGAAAATGGGCAATGCGCTGCGGGTTTCACATGCCAAGGCGTATACGCCTCGACGCCGCTTTGATGCATCAAAATCGTGCATTCGCACGAGACGTGAACGCAGCTTCCTGGCCGGCTTATCAGCCCCGGCGCTGGGCCATCAGATCCTTGATGGTCTTGGTTTGCTCACGCACATCCTTGACCAGAGCGCGGACATCGCCGCCATTGCGCCCGAGCTGGGCCAGGAAATCCTGGCGCTGCTGGATGCCCAGCCAGATAATGTTATCGCCACGCGCCAAAGCTACATCCACGACGCGCCAGCCAGGGCCAGATTCGATGAGGCGCCAATTGGCGCGCAGAATATCCCCATTGGGGCGGGAGATTTCTGTGGGCACCACGGCATAGCGCTTGCCGTTGATCACGGTATCCTTGCCGCCGCGCAGCACCTTGACGCTATCGCCGGAATATTGATCGAGTTGGCCTGCATAGACCGTCAGGGCATAATCACGGAAAACGCTTTGCCATTCCTTGTACAAAGCCGGATCGCGCCGCAATTGGCCAGCATAGCGGCCGACGACAAATTCGGCGATGCGCGGCAGATCGGCGAACTGATCCATCAGAATGCCAAAACGCTCTCTGCGTTCGGTGGGCGAAAGGGCCGGATCGTTGAGCTGGATCAAGGCGTTTTGCGCATTCGTCTGCACGAAAGCGTTCGCCGCCGCATCGGCGCGGGCCGACGTCATCGGCAAAGCCGCCGCCAAGGTCAGAGCGGTGAGCAAAACGCCGGCACGGCGGAGGAGATTAGCGAACATAGGCATCCTTTCGCGGCGCCAAAAGCGCGTTTTGTCGGGCGCGCATTTCAATACAATTGGTCAAGCTCGGCTTCAACCGGCAGGAAGGTTGGAGCATTGATCGGTGCGCCTGGTGAACCGGGGCCGACATCGGCCCCGGTTGGGCTGGGCACTTCCTCAGGTTCGGGAACCGGATTGGCCTCTTCTTGGGGGATGGCCTCCTCATTCCCTTCTGGGGCTTCTCCTTCCACGTCCAGAGGATCAGCAAATTCCGGCAAATCTCCGGCATCTTCGCTCCCGTCGGTGATCGCGCTTTTGCGGGCCAGCGCGTAGAAGGTGCGGATGGTCACATACGGATCGGCGGAGGTGCGGCGCAGCTCAGCCAGGGGGCGCAGCGCCTCGGCGCGGGCATCGAGCGCGGTCAGCCCCGCCCGGGACCAGCGCAGCACCTTGAAGCCGCCGAATTCCGTCCAGGCGAAGGGCGTCATGACCACGTCGACACCAGCCCCGACGCCATCGCGCACCGTCGTGGGGCCAAGCAAAGGCAAAAACACGTAGGGCCCCGTGCTCACGCCCCAATGGCCCAGGGTTTGCCCAAAATCCTCGGTGTGTTCTTTCAGGCCAATACGCGAGCCGACATCCAAAAAGCCGCCCAGCCCGACCGTGCTGTTCACCGCCAGGCGCGCGAACGCCACACCGGCGCGCTTGAATTTCAGTTGTAGCACGTCATTGGCGATGACCACCGGGGAATTGGCGTTATCCAGGGCGTTGGCGATGCCGCGCCGCAAGGGCTTGGGCGTGACCACGGCATAAGCGATGGCGGCCGGGGCCAGGATGAACCGATCCAGCACGTCATTCACGGCATACATGCTGCGGTTGAATTTTTCCCAGGGATCGGGAATGACCCGCTCTTCGGCCGAAACACCGGCAAGTGGCGCGGCTTGCGTGGCGGCCTCTTGGGCCGCGGCACCCGGCGCGTCAGCCTCGATTGCGCCAGGTTCGATCGCGCTGGCTTCTTTGGGCTTCGTGCTCGCAGCGGCATCTTCTGGCAATGCGGCTTCGCCCGTTGCGTGGGCTGCGCCAGCGGTGCAGGCCAGCATCATCGCTGCCAAGGCAAAAGTGCGCATGGATTCCTCGTTTCAGCTGCGTGCGCTTGGCACGTGGATGGGTAACTAATGCGGCGCTTCGGCCGATTCATCAAATTCTTTCAACACTGGCGGGCGAAGCAAAGGGGGGATCAGCGCATCGCTGGCCCCAATTTGCCCCATATCCTTGGGCGTGCGGCCTTCCCAGCCAACCACCACAAACGAGGCGGTTTCGTCTAGCGCGGGATTGGCAAAAACCGGCTGCGCATCGGTGATGTTGCGGGAAAGATCCAGCTTTGCGGCGCTGGGCCCCTCGCGATGCGCGAGGCTGATGCCGGGGCGCGGATCAAAAAACACGTTATTCACATAGCGCACCGAGCGGGTGTTGTAATCAAAAACGATTCTCTGGCGGCCTTGCACCAGCGGCTTGACAGCCAAATTGGCGGTCCAGAGGCAATCAAAGCATTCGTTCGAGCCGATCTCGGCCTGGCCGGCACCGCGCGCCAGCTTGGAGAGATCATTGCCATAGCTGGTGTTGAAACGCAGCGTGACGCGATCGGTGCGGAAAACCCGCAAGCCCGAGCCCCCATTGCCAAACACCAGATTGTGTTCGACCAGGGCCCGGTGGGGATAAAGCCCCGCTTTGGATCCCCCTTGGGTATTGCGCCCATCATCGAGAATAATGCCATTGCCATCGGTGACGAGGCTGGAGCCGGGCGCGAGCACATGGTTATCGTTCAAGAAGGAGGCATTGCGGCGCACGAATAGGCGCGTCTGCGGCATTTCTTGGCGTTTCAGCGGCGCGGCCTTTGGCTGCCAGATGGTGATGCCGTTGTTCTGCCAGATGCTGCGCAGGGCATTGCGGCTGGTCACATTGCCTTCGATGGTTTCAAAATCCCCGGTTAGGCCGATGCCGCCGCCCCCGCAGCCGGAAACATAAAGCCCGATCACGCGGTGATGGCTGCCGCCCCGGCCATAAACGCAATCGCCCGTGCCGGTATTGGTGAGGACGAGGCCGTTGATTTCGATGTGATGGGCTTGGCGCAGATCGATGACGGGCTCTTGGCTGTTGCCGACCACCAGGGTTTTTAGCGGTTCGCTGGCGGCCAGGACGATCCACGCCTCTTGCGTGCCGCTGGTTGCGCGGGTGAAGAGCACATGCTCGCGGTAGATCCCAGGGGCGATCGTGATGAAATCGCCGGGGCGGGCGCGCGTGATGGCCGCCTGGATGCTGGCATGGGGCCGCTCGCGCGTGCCATCGCCGGCCTGGCGCGCGCGCTGATCGACCCACACCACGCGCTTGGTGGGGGAAATGACCGGAAACGCCTCGATCCGCCAGGGCCGCTGGCAATTGCCGGCCAAGATGGGCGCGCCATCCTGCCCAAGGATGTCAAACTGGCCGGCGGCGCGCGCCTGGAGGCTGAACACTTCGCCCTCGGGGCTGAGCCTCAGCCCGTTTGGGCCGGCGCGCAGGCGCATCGGCCGGCCGATCGCTTCAAACTGCACGCCGCCCGCTGATTGGCGCAGCACGAAGCGCTGATCCAGCGCATCGCTGAGCTTGGCCATTTGCGGGATTTCGCCGGCCTGCACGGCCAGGCCCTGGCAGCCATCGATCAGCGCATAGACCTTATCCGGGATCAGGCCGCCGGCCAAGGGCGGCGTGCTGGTTTCCAGCCCGGCCAAGGCCAGGGCCCCGCTGATGAATATCGCATACGCCAGCACGTGTGCCTCCACAGCCCGATCGGGCACCACGCCTATATCCCGCATTGCAGCATGCATCTACCCGCCATTGCGCCGGCGCGATCAAAATCCAGGCGGTTTGGTAGGTTGCACCTTGGCCAGCCATTTGCCCCTTGCGCCCAATCAACGATCAGGTATCTTGCGGGCCTCATTTGCGCGTATCAACATATGTTTATGTCTAGCGATCCTGATCCCCAGCGCGCTGCCATCCCATGGCTGGTCGCCGCCTTGCGCGCCGCCGGGGAGCCCTCGCGCCTGCGAGCCTTGGCGCTGCTGGCCCAGGGGGAATTGGCGGTGGGCGAATTGGCGCAGGCGCTGGATCAGAGCCAGCCGCGCGTCAGCCGCCACCTCAAGGTGCTTACCGAATCCGGGCTGACCCAGCGGGTGCCTGAGGGCTCCTGGGTGTTTTACAAGCTGCCGCCCCATGGCAGCCTTGCCCATCAATTGGCCATTGATCTCGTCGGGGCGATCGATCGGGAAGATGGCGCGTTCGCGCGCGATTGTGAGCGCTTGCGCGCGGTGCATGTGGGCCGCGCCGAAACGGCCGCCGCCTATTTCGATGCCAATGCCGGCGATTGGGCCCGGCTGCGGGCGCTGCACTCGCCCGAAGCCGATGTCGAAGCGGCCATCCTGCACGAAGCCGGGCCGGGCCCGTTCGATCTTCTGATCGATGTGGGCGCGGGCCAAGGGCGCATGCTGGAATTGTTCTTGGGCCGGGCCCAGCGCGCCGAGGGCTTTGACACCAATCGCCAGATGCTTTCCATCGCGCGTGCCGCCTTGGCCAAAGCTGGTGCGGGCCATGCCGGCGTGCGGCTGGGGGATGTCTACGCGCCGCCTTTTCCGCAGGCCTGCGCGGATCTGGTGACGGTGCACCAGGTTTTGCATTTCTTGCCCGATCCCGGCCGCGCCGTGCTGGAGGCGGCCAAATTGCTGCGCCCCGGCGGGCGGCTGCTGATCGTGGATTTTGCGCCGCACGCATTGGAATTTCTGCGCGAAGCCCATGCGCATCGCCGGCTTGGCTTTGCCGATGGTGAAATCCAGCATTGGTTGAGCGCGGCGGGCCTTGCCCCGCGTTCGCCGGTGACCTTGGCCCCGCAGGCGGGCACGCAAGGCGGCTTGACCGTGAAAATCTGGAGCGCGGAAAAGCTCGCCCCGAAAACGGGGCGCAGCCGATGAGGGAAGCAAAAACCGCGATTGCGGAAGGGGCCTTGGCGAGGGCCAGCGCCCGCCCGCCGCCCGCCGTTTCCTTCGAGTTTTTCCCGCCCAAGACGGCGGAATTGGAGGAAAAGCTGTGGGCTGCCATCGCGCGCCTTGCGCCCTTGGGCCCGGCCTTTGTTTCCGTGACCTATGGGGCCGGCGGCTCCACGCGCGATCGCACCCACCGCACGCTGGGCCGCATCCTGCGCGAGACGGCCTTGGCACCGGCCGCGCACTTGACCTGCGTCGCGGCTTCGCGCGGGGAAGTCGATGAGGTGCTGCGCGCCTATTGGGCGCTGGGGGTGCGCCATCTGGTGGCGCTGCGCGGCGATCCGCCGGCCGGGCCGGGTGCCAATTTCGTGGAGCATCCCGATGGCTATCGCGATGCCGCCGCGCTGACGGCCGGGGCGCGCGCCATCGCGCCCTTCGAGATTTCCGTGGCCGCTTACCCCGAGCGCCATCCCCAAAGCCCAAGCTGGGCCCATGAAATCGATAATTTCAAGCGCAAGCTGGATGCCGGCGCGGTGCGCGGCATTTCCCAGTTTTTCTTCGAAGCCGATACGTTTTTGCGCTTCCGCGATCGTCTGGCCGATGCGGGCGTTAGCGCGCCGGTGATTCCGGGTGTGATGCCCGTCACCAATGTCAAAGGCTTGCTGCGCATGTGCCAGGTATCGGGGGCCTGCGCGCCGGCCTGGCTCATGCAGATCTGCGAGGGGCTCGATGATGATCCCGAAACCCGCACGCTGGTGGCGGCGGCCTTGGCCGCCGAATTGTGCGCGCGCCTTCAGGCTGAGGGCGTGGAGGCCTTCCATTTCTACACGCTGAACCGCTCGGAATTGACCTTGGCTTTGTGCCGCATGCTGGGCGTGCGCCCGCTTTTGCCGCTCAAGGAGGCCCCATGATGGATCGCGCCCAGAGGCTGGCACGGATCGAGGCGCAAATGGGCCAGCGCATTCTGATCCTGGATGGGGCGATGGGCTCCATGCTGCAAACCTATCCCCTGGGCGAAGCCGATTTTCGCGCCAGCCGCTTTGCCCAGCATAATCGATCCCTGAAGGGGGATAATGATCTTTTGTGCCTGACCCGGCCAGATATCGTCAGCGCCATCCATGCAGCCTATCTGGAGGCCGGTGCCGACATCGTCGAAACCAACAGCTTTAATGCCACCAGCGTCAGCCAGGCCGATTACGGCCTGGAGGCTTTGGTGCGCGAATTGAACATCGAGGCGGCGCGGCTGGCCCGATCCGCGTGTGACGGCTTCGAGGCCAAGGATGGCCGCCCGCGCCTGGTGGCCGGTGCCTTGGGGCCGACCAGCAAAACCCTTTCGCTGTCGCCCGATGTTTCCGATCCCGCTCGGCGCGACACCGATTTCGTCACCCTGGCCCGGGCCTATCAGGAACAGGCCGAGGGCTTGATCCTGGGCGGGGCGGATGTTTTGCTGGTCGAGACGGTATTTGATACGCTGAATGCCAAAGCGGCGCTGTGGGGCATTTGGGAGGCCTTCGATGCGCTGGCCGTGCAAGTGCCCATCTGGATTTCCGGCACCATTACCGATCGATCCGGGCGCACGCTTTCGGGGCAGACGGTGGAGGCCTTCTGGCATTCCGTGCGCCATGCCAATCCCTGGGCCATCGGCCTCAATTGCGCCTTGGGCCCCGAAGAGATGCGCCCCTTTCTGGCCGCCTTGGCCCGCGCCGCGCCCTGCCCGGTTTCGGCTTATCCCAATGCGGGCCTGCCCAATGCCATGGGCGGCTATGACGAAACGCCGCACAGCATGGGCGCGCATTATGCCGAATGGGCATCGAGCGGGCTGGTCAATATTCTGGGCGGATGCTGCGGCACCAGCCCGGAGCATATCCAGGCGCTGCGTGTGGCGGTTGATGGCAAAGCGCCGCGCCGCTTGCCGTCGATTGCCCCGCGGCTACGCCTTGCCGGCCTCGAACCGTTCACGGCCGCGCCGTGAAATGCAATTATAGAAGCACATCGCTTTTTATAGAAAGGATCGTGCAATGGGCTTGAGCATCAAGAATGTTGCGGTGGAGGCGAAAGTGCGCCGGCTGGCCGAAATCACTGGGCTTAGCGTCACCGAGGCTGTGGATTTGGCTGTCAGTGAAAAACTTGCAAGCGCCGGGGGCGGGACGCAGGCGCGCCGGCGTGCGGCCATGGAGGAGGTCTGGCGCAAATATGGGCCGCTAATGCCCTTGGATCAGGATGCGATCCTGCTCGAGATGTATGATGATCAAGGAATGGCGCGATGATGGCTGTGGATACATCGGCCATCATCGCGATCATGGGGCGCGAGTCGGGATACGAGAAATTCTTGGATATTCTGGACGTGGCGAAGAATGTGGCCGTTTCGACGGCGATCGTCCTAGAAGCGACCCAGATCGCCAGCCGCTGGGGGGACGCGGCGGCCATCGCGGGTGTTGACGATACACTTGTCGCGTTCGGTGCAAAGATTTGGGCGGTTGATGCAACGCAAATACAGATCGCCCGTCAGGCCTTTTTACGTTACGGCAAGGGCCGCGGGCATCCGGCGCAGCTCAATCAGATGGATTGCTTCAGCTATGCGCTGGCGCGGGCACTTGATGCGCCTTTGCTGTTCAAGGGCCAGGATTTCCTCCACACCGATGTCAGGCAGGCGCTTGCGTGAGCAATCCCTTCGCCAATTTCGTGATCGTGGGAGAGCGGACGAATGTCACCGGCTCGGCCAAGTTTCGCAAGCTGATCGAGGCCGATGGCTATGCCGGCGCGCTGTCCGGCCTCGAACCGTTCACGGCCGCGCCGTGAAATGCTAAAGTTTGATACATTACTGCGTTGTAGAGAAATGACATGAGCCTTCATATCGATAATGCTGAGATGGAAGCGCGCATGCGCCAATTGGCAATCAAAACGGGACTTGGGATTGCCGAAGCGATCGACGCTGCGGTTCGAGAGAAACTCGATCGGATAAGCGCCCACGCCAGCGAAGATTTTCGACGGCAACGAATCCATGCGGTGATGTTGTTTTTGGATAGCCTTGGCGATCTGCCAAAGATCGATCAACAGCAAATAGAGCGTGAAATGTATGATGAGTTCGGGGTGGAGCGGTGATCGTCGTCGATACCTCAGCCGTGATCGCCATCTTGAATTGCGAGCCCGAACGCGCCGATTTTATTGAAGCGATCGTATGTGCCGATAAGGCTTTGCTGCCCGCCACGTGTTTGGTTGAGGCCGTGGCCGTTGCGCTGCGCTTTGGTGAGAAAATCGCAACTGAGGGCGTTCCCGGCCTCGTAGAGGTCCTGGGGCTTGAGATCGCGATGATCGATGCACAATGCGCGCAATTGGCGTGTGATACCTATCTACGCTTCGGCAAGGGCCGCGGGCATCCGGCGCAACTCAATCAGATGGATTGCTTCAGCTATGCGCTGGCGCGGGCACTTGATGCGCCTTTGCTGTTCAAGGGCCAGGATTTCCTCCACACCGATGTCAGGCAGGCGCTTGCGTGAGCAATCCCTTCGCCAATTTCGTGATCGTGGGAGAGCGGACGAATGTCACCGGCTCGGCCAAGTTTCGCAAGCTGATCGAGGCCGATGACTATGCCGGCGCGCTGTCCGTGGCGCGCCAGCAGATCGAGGCCGGTGCCAATGTGCTCGATATCAACATGGATGCGGCCCTGATCGATGGCCCCGCGGCCATGACGCGCTTTCTCAATCTGGCGGCGGTGGAGCCGGACATCGCCCGCGTGCCCTTCATGATCGACAGTTCCAAATGGAGCGTGATCGAGGCGGGCCTGCGCTGCGTCCAGGGCAAGGCCATCGTCAATTCGATCAGCCTGAAGGAAGGCGAGGCGGCGTTTCTGGCGCTGGCCCGCAAGGTGGCGCGCTATGGCGCGGCCTGCGTGGTCATGGCCTTCGATGAAAAGGGCCAGGCCGATAGCGTGGATCGCAAATATTCCATTTGCGCGCGCGCCTATCAATTGCTGCGCGATCGGCTCGATTTCCCGCCCGAAGACATCATCTTCGATCCGAATATTTTCGCGGTGGGCACCGGTATCGAAGAGCATTCCGATTACGCCCGCGCCTTTTTCGAAGCCACCCGCATGATCCGCGAAAGCCTGCCTGGCGCGCATGTTTCGGGCGGGGTTTCCAATGTTTCCTTCGCCTTCCGCGGCAATGAGGCCGTGCGCGAGGCCATGCATGCGGTGTTTCTGTTCCACGCCGTGCGCGAGGGCATGGACATGGGTATCGTCAATGCCGGTTCGCTCACGCTCTATGACGATGTGGAGCCGCAATTGCGCGAGCGGGTGGAGGATGTGCTGCTCAATCGCCGCCAGGACGCCACCGAGCGCCTGCTGGAGATCGCCGATCGCTTTCGCGGCGCGGAAAAAAAGCAGGCGGCCGATGTCCAGGCCTGGCGCGAGCTGCCGGTGGCTGCGCGCCTGGAGCACGCTTTGGTGCATGGCATCGCCGATCATGTCGTTGCCGATACCGAAGCGGCCCGCCAGGAATATCCGCGCGCGCTGCACGTGATCGAAGGCCCGCTGATGGCCGGCATGAACCGGGTGGGCGATCTGTTCGGGGCCGGCAAAATGTTCTTGCCGCAGGTGGTGAAATCCGCCCGCGTCATGAAACAGGCCGTGGCCCATCTCATCCCCTTCATGGAGGCCGAAAAGCTGGCGGGCGGGGAGGCCCTCAAAAGCGCCGGCAAGGTGCTGATGGCCACCGTCAAAGGCGATGTGCACGATATCGGCAAGAACATTGTGGGCGTCGTGCTGCAGTGCAATGGCTTCGAGGTCATTGATCTCGGCGTCATGGTGCCCTGCGAAACGATTCTGGACACGGCCCGGCGCGAGCGCGTCGATATGATCGGCCTTTCGGGGCTGATCACGCCGTCTTTGGATGAGATGGTGTTCGTGGCCTCCGAAATGCAGCGCCTGGGGCTGGATTTGCCTTTGCTGATCGGTGGTGCCACCACCAGCCGCACCCATACGGCCGTGAAGATCGCGCCGGCCTATGCCGGGCCCATCCTCTATGTCACCGATGCCTCGCGCGCCGTGCCGGTGGTGCAAAAGCTGATGTCGGCGCAGGATCGGCCTGCTTTCGTGGCCGAAGCCAAAAAGGATCAGGACAAGGCCCGCGAGGCCTATCTCGCCGGGGCCGATAAGCGCCCGCGTTTGCCACTGGAGGCGGCCCGCAAGCGAGGGCTGCGCATCGAGGCGGGCGCGCGC
>CAZAGL010000013.1:0-18178 GCA_964484435.1 uncultured Caulobacteraceae bacterium | reverse complement strand
TATGCAAAGGCGTCACCGAAATACGCCCTTCATAGATCGCGCGCAAATCCGTGCCCTCGGGCGGATCGGACAAGGTGCCCTTAAAGCCGATCCAATAATAATCCTGGCCGCGCAAATCCGTGCGCATTTCGGCAAAGGCGATATGGTGATCGCGCAAGCCCTGTTCGGTGACTTCCACGGCCCGCACATCGTGCGCATCGCGATCTGGGAAATTGACGTTCATCACCACATCGGCCGGCCAGCCGATTTCCAGAAGGCGCTGCAAAATCCCGGGGCCGAACGCCTCGGCGGTTTCCCAGGCGATCGAGCCCGGCGCGCGAAAGCCCTTGGCCTGGCTGAAGGCCACGCTGGCCATGCCCAATTGCATGCCCTGCAAGGCCCCGGCGATGGTGCCCGAATAGGTCACATCCTCCGCCAGGTTTTGGCCGCGATTGACGCCCGAAAGCACCAGATCGGGGGCGGGCCCCGGGATCAGATTCTGCACCCCGATCAGCACGCAATCGGTGGGCGTGCCGCTCAAGGCAAAGCGCTTGGAGCCCTCCTAGCGCACCCTTATGGGCGCGGCGAGCGTCAAGGAACGTGACGCGCCCGATTGCTCATTCTCGGGGGCGACGACCCAGACATCCTCGCTGAAATGGGCGGCGATCCGCTCCAAAACCGCCAGGCCCTCGGAATGGATGCCGTCATCATTGGTGCACAAGATTCGCATGCTGCGCCGTGTACACCCAATTCAGCCCGGTATTCCAGCCCTCGCGTTGGATTGGCGCTTATCGCGCCTTTTTCGGCCATGCATGCTGGATTCCCGCCGCCACCAGGGCATTGGCCAGCAAATGGCCCCCATCCAACAGCAGCAGGCCCAGCGGCTCATCGCCATAGACCCACGCATACAGCCGCGTCGGGAACAGCAAAAGCAGCCAAACCACAAAGGCCAAACCCAGCGCCGCGCCCAAATCCGCGGGCTTTGTCCAATGCAGGCCAGCCCCGATCCCGGCGGCCAGCAGCAAAGGCATGATCGGCGAAAGCGCCATGCGCCAGCTTTCTGGTGCCAGCGCTTCACGGGTATAGCCCGTCCAGATGAGCCAGTCCTCTTCGAAAATCAGGCCGTAAAGCAAAAAGCCAATGGCATAAATGGCGATTGCCGAAACGATCAGTGACGGCCAATGAAATGCAATTTTGGGCATGAAACATCCTCCCCGCGCTTGATCTTCGCCAAGCCTAAGCAAAGAGAGCCTATCCGATTTTTTCCATGCCGCCCAGATAGGGGCGAAGCGCGGCGGGGATGGTTACCGATCCATCTTCATTTTGGAAGTTTTCCAAAACCGCCACCAGCGTGCGCCCAACGGCCAAGGCCGATCCATTCAGGCTATGCACGAATTCATTGCCCTTGCCCCCTTCGCGCCGGAAGCGGGCCTGCATGCGCCGCGCCTGGAAATCCCCGCAATTGGAGCAGGAGCTGATCTCGCGATAGGTGTTCTGCGAGGGCAGCCACACCTCAAGATCATAGGTTTTGCGGGCCCCAAAGCCCATATCGCCGGCGCATAGCAACATGCGGCGGAAGGGCAATTCCAGGCGCTCCAGAACGGTTTCGGCGCACCTTGTCATGCGCTCGTGCTCGGCCCCTGAATGCTCGGGCGCGGTGATGGAAACCAATTCCACCTTGTAAAACTGGTGCTGGCGGATCATGCCGCGCACATCGCGCCCGGCCGATCCCGCCTCCGAGCGAAAACAGGGCGTCACGGCGGTAAAGCGCAAAGGCAATTCCTGCTCCTGGAGGATCTGATCCATGACCAAGGCCGTCAAGGACATTTCCGCCGTCGAGATCAGCCAATAGGCATTGGTGGTTTTGAACAAATCCTCGGCGAATTTTGGCAATTTATCGGTGCCATAGGCGGCTTCGTCGCGCACCAGAAGCGGCGGGCTGATCTCCTGATAGCCGTGCTCTTGCGTATGCACATCGATCATGAAGGCGCCCAGCGCCCGTTCCAGCCGCGCCAAAGCGCCCTTGAGCACCACAAAGCGCGCCCCGGACATCCTGGCCGCGCGCTCAAAATCCATGAGGCCGAGCCCCTCGCCCAGCGCCACGTGATCGCGCGGGCTGGCGATGGCGCGCGCCTGGCCCCAGCGCCGCATTTCGATATTGCCCGTCTCATCTTGCCCATCGGGCACGTCTTGCGCCGGGAGATTGGGCAAAGCGGCTAAAATATCGTGCAGTGCGGCGGCGGCGGCGGCCTCGCGCGTGCCGGCTTCGGTGATGGCGACTTTCAGCGCCTCCACTTCCGTCATCAGCACCTGGGATCTGGCCTCATCCTTCTGGGCCTTGGCCTGGCCGATGGCCTTGGAAGCCGCATTGCGCCCGGCCTCGGCCTGCTGCTTTTGCGTTTCCGCGGCGCGCTTGGCGGCATCGAGCCCCAGGATCGCGGCCACATCCACCGGCAAATTGCGCCGGGCCATCGCGGCGGCGAAAGCCTCGCTATCCTCGCGAATGGCTTTGATATCATGCATGGCCGGCCTCTATCTTGCCGCGCTCACGGCGCGGCCAACCCGGCCTGTTGTGCAAGTTCCGCCTCGGATTTCAAGCGCGCGCGCTGGATAAACCAAACCAGCCAGATGGAAATTTCGTAAAGGACATAAACCGGGAAGGCCATGATCATCATGGAGAAGATGTCTGGCGGGGTCACCAAGGCCGAAAACCCAGCAATGCCAACCACGGCATAGCGCCGCCCCTTGCGCATGGCCGATGCGGTCAAAACACCCAGCCGCGCCAACAAGGCGCTGACCACCGGCATCTGAAAAACGAGGCCAAAAGCCAAGGCCAAGGTCGTCAACAGGCCGAGATATTCCTCCACGCGGGGCACGAATTTGTTGCGCACCTGCCCCTCGACGACGTCCTGGCGCAAAGCAAATTCGAGCGCGAAGGGCATGGCCACATAAATGACAAAGGCGCAGCCCGCCAGGAACATCACCGGC
This sequence comes from uncultured Caulobacteraceae bacterium, assembly GCA_964484435.1. GTDB lineage: Bacteria > Pseudomonadota > Alphaproteobacteria > Caulobacterales > Aquidulcibacteraceae. The sequence continues at coordinate 15,211 of CAZAGL010000013.1, read as the reverse complement.
GCGCTGATCAAAAAGGGCAAGGCGGCGGCGCGCTCACGCCGATAAAGCCCAGGGGCGATAAAGCCATAAGCCTGCCAGGCGATGATCGGAAAGGCCCCCATAATGGCCGCGAAAAACGCGACTTTCATCTGAACCAGGAAAAAGCCGAAGGCCCCGGTATTGATCAATTCAATACCGGCCTTGGCCGCCGCCTCGCCGCGCACTTTGATCAGCGCCGTGACGAAGGGCTCCGTCAAGAAGCCCCATAGCGCCCGGCTGAAGGGATAGGCGATCAGGAAGCACACCAAAAGCGCCCCGCAGGCGATGGCCAGGCGGTTGCGCAATTCGGATAAATGCGCAAGCAATGGGGCCCGCGAGGCTTCGAGCTCAACGTCTTCTGCCGAATTGTCCTGCGCCATCCTAGACGCCCCCAGCCGCGGCAGGCGCAGCGATCGACGGGGCAGGAATCGGGGCCGGAGAATGCACGCCCTCTGCGGCTTGCGCTTGGGCGGCGGGCGCATCCGGTGCCAGCGCCTCTGCCGGGCTTGGCTCCAGCGGGGGTGCCATCACGGGCGGGGCCATGGAGGCCTCTCCCTCGGCCCCCAAAAGGTTTGGTGCATTGCGCAATTCGGCAACCGAGCGGCCCAGATCGCGCAAAGCCTGGGCATTGCGCAGGGAATCCACTTCCTGCTTCAACTGATCCAGCTCGGCGCTACGGGCCAGTTCATCAAAGCCCGCACGAAATTCCGCCGCCAGCCCGCGCACGCGCGCCGAAAACTGCCCGATGCGCCGCAACAGCAAGGGCAAATCCTTGGGGCCCACCACCAGGAGCGCGATCACGCCCAGCAGGACAATTTCGGAAAACCCTAGCCCAGGCAGCATCGGCTCTACCGACTTTTACAATTAGACGCTGCGCTCACGATCGGGCGTGGTTTCCGCGTCTTTGCTCATGTCGCGGATCTGGCGGGGCGGCAATTCGGGCGCGGCAGGGGCGGCTGGCTCAGCGGGCTTCGAATCATCGAGGCCCTTGCGGAAGCCCTTCAACCCCTTGCCCAGATCTTCCATCATGGCCGAAAGCTTGCCGGGCCGGCCAAACAGCAGAAACAGCAGGCCGACAATGATCAAAAGCTGCAAAAAACCAGGAGCGTGCATCGCTCAACTCCGAAGGGCCATCGCCCAAGACCGCCAGCCTGCACCAAGCAGGCCATACCAAGCGCAACATAGGCATGCGCCGCGGCAAACTCCAGCGACTTATCAGCAGCGTGCTAGAATCTGTGCGAAATCGCGATGGAGCCGAAATCCTGCGCCGCGGTTTGGGTGGTAAATTCCTCGGTGCGGGTCACGAAGGTGTAAACGAGGCGCCAGCCATCCGCCTGGACGGCCGCCCCCAATTGCACGTCCAGCACCACATTGCGCTTATCCACCCGCGCGCTGGGGCGAAAGGTATTGCCATCCAGAAAGATATCGCGGGCAACGCCCCGAACTTCCGCGCCGCCGAACAGATACCAGCCAAAACCACCTTCCGCCGGCACCTGCCCGATGCCGGAAATGCCCGGCCGGATGCGCGGGGGGCCCCAATCATCGGTAAAGCGCGAGCCGATGCGAAAGCCGATGCTGCCCTTGCCATAAACCCGCAGATTGCCGGCGGAAAATCCCAGCCCCGGGGTGAAATCGGCCTCCAGCCCGCCCGGCAGGGTCCGTGAAAGGAGCGCCGTGGCCCGCCAGCGCCGCTCGATCCCCACGGCGAACACGCCTTCATTGCGCAATTGGCTGTCCCAGCCCTGCGGATCCACAGCCCGAATGAGCCGGTGCAGATTGCGCTGGACCTGTTCGCCCTGCGCGGCCGGCCCGATCACGCCCACATCCAGGGAATACAGATCGAGATAACGCGGCCGCTCGCGATCCTCTTCGGCGGCGATCAGCAATTGGGCGTATAAAAACCCAGCATAGGGGTGCTGATCGGGCGGGGCGGGATTGGCCGTGAGATCATCGGGCGTGAAAATGGAATGGCCCAGCCCAAATCCCCAATAGGTGGGCCTTGCCCCGGTGAAGGCGTGGGTCAGCGTGCTGGCCTCGCGCAAGAGCTTCGGCAAAGGCCCCAAAGGCGAAACATAGCCCAGGAAAATCCCGCTGGTATAATTGCGATCCGCCCCCGAGGAAAAGGCATCATTATCCACCAAAAGCGTCAAGGAGCCGCCCGAATCCTCGGCCAGCGGCCCACCCGCTGCCTCGGCGGTATCATCGCCTTGCGGCGTGGCGAAGCTGGGGGGAATGGCTGCGAGGCTGAGGGCGGCAGTGAGGAAAACTAAGCGATGATATCGGGCGTGAGTTGATCTTCTATCCATTGCATTTGATCTCTCAACGCCAGCTTGCGTTTTTTCAGGCGCGCCAGTTGCAGTGGCTCTGCGCCCGCTTGTTGCAGGGCCGATATGGCGGAATCGAGGGCGCGGTGTTCCTCGCGCATTTCCGCCATGCGCCCGCGAAGGGCCCGGTTTTCCATGGATTCGTCGAAAGGATCGCCGTCAGCCATCGCTTCGCCCTGCTGAAGGCGAAAGCAAGCCACACGCCGCCCCGGCTGTAAAGCCGCGCAGACGGCAAGTTGGCTTGCCCGCTCTGTGAAAATTTGCGAGATTGGCGCGCACGATCTCGCGGCAAAGAAGGTGCGCCATGGGCAAACCACAGAAAGTTTCGCCTTGCCTCTGGTTCGATGATCAGGCCGAAAACGCCGCGCGCTTTTACACCGCTTTGTTTGAAAACTCCGAAATCACCCATATCAGCCGTTATGGCCCGGGCGCGCCGCTGCCGGAAGGCACGGCCATGATGGTGGCCTTCACCTTGGATGGCACCGAATTTTCTGCGCTGAATGGCGGGCCGGTCTTTAGCCCCAATGAGGCGGTTTCCTTTATCGTCGGCTGCGCCGATCAGGCCGAAATCGATCGGCTCTGGGCCGGCCTGCTGGCGGGCGGCGGGATGGAATCGCGCTGCGGATGGCTGAAGGATCGCTTCGGCTTTTCTTGGCAGATCGTGCCCAATGCCCTGGCCAGCCTGATGACGGGCGATGCCGAGGCCGCCCAACGGACCATGGCCGCCCTGATGGGTATGGTCAAACTGAATATCGCCGCCTTGGAAGCCGCCCATCGCGGCCAATAAAAAAGGAGAAGAATATGGCCTATGTCGATGGCTTCGTGATCCCCGTTCCTGTCGCCAAGAAAGAGGCCTATCGGGCCATCGCGCAGATCGCCGCGCCCATTTTCAAGGAACATGGCGCGCTGCACGTGGTCGAATGCTGGGGCGATGACGTGCCCCTCGGCAAGCTGACCAGCTTTCCCCGCGCCGTCCTGTGCGAAGACGGCGAAAGCGTGGTGTTTTCCTGGATCATCTGGCCCGACAAGGCGGCGCGCGATGCCGGCAATGCCAAGGTGATGGCCGATCCGCGCATGCAGCCCGATGCCATGCCCACCCCGTTTGATGGCAAGCGGCTGATTTATGGCGGCTTTGAGGTGCTGGTCGACGAATAAGCGCAAAAACGCGCGCACCGCCGCACACCCTTCCGCCGCGCCCACGATGCAATAAACACCTGAATCTGCGTATTTTCGGATACAAAACTGCGACTCCACTTTTGTCCGAAATGCGCTAGAAGCAGCGCCTCGCCCATCCCTCCCACGCAAGGCGCAATCCCATGGCGCAGCCCGCCCAGTATATCTTCTCCATGCAAGGCCTCACCAAGGCCTATCCCGGCGGCAAAAAGGTTTTCGAAAACATCTGGCTGTCTTTTTACCCGGATGCCAAGATCGGTGTTGTCGGCGTCAATGGCTCTGGCAAATCCACGCTGCTGAAAATCCTGGCCGGCATGGACAAGGATTTTACCGGCGAGGCCATGCCCATGGCCGGCGTGAAAATGGGCTATCTGGAACAGGAGCCCCATCTCGATCCCGCCTTGAATGTTCGGCAAAATGCCGAGGCCTGGTGCGTGGAAAAGCAATTGCTGGAGCGCTTCAACGCCGTTTCCATGCAAGTTGCCGAGGAGTATAGCGACGCCCTGATGGAGGAAATGACCGGCCTTCAAGAGAAGATCGACGCGGCCGAGGCCTGGGATATCGACAGCAAGATCGAAATGGCCATGAACGCCTTGCGCTGCCCGCCCGATGATTGGCCGGTAGCGACGCTTTCGGGCGGAGAGCGGCGGCGCATCGCTTTGTGCCGCCTATTGCTGGCCAAGCCGGACATGCTGCTGCTCGATGAGCCGACCAACCATCTGGACGCCGAAAGCGTGGCCTGGCTGCAGCACCATTTGGAAGCGTTTCCCGGCTGCGTCATCCTCGTCACCCATGATCGCTATTTCCTCGATCAGGTCACCAAATGGACGCTGGAACTCGATCGCGGCAAAGGCATTCCCTATGAGGGCAATTATTCCGCCTGGCTCGAACAGAAATCCAAACGGGCCGAGCTGGAATTGAGCGAAAGCGAATCGCGGCGCAAGATGATGGCCCGCGAGCTCGAATGGGTGCGCCAGAGCCCCAAGGCCCGCCAGGCCAAATCCAAGGCGCGCCTGCAGCGCTATGAGGAAATGGCCTCGGAAGCCGAGCGCGAAAAGCAAACCTTCGCCAGCATCCAGATCCCGCCGGGCCCGCGTTTGGGCCAGAACGTGATCGCCTTTGAAGGGCTGAACAAATCCTTCGGCGAAAAGCTGCTGATTCGCGATCTCACTTTCAAACTGCCGCCCAATGGTATTGTCGGCGTGATCGGGCCAAATGGCGCGGGCAAATCCACTTTGTTTCGCATGATCACCGGCCAGGAACAGCCCGATGCCGGCAAAATCCAGATCGGCGATTCGGTGCAGCTTGGCTTTGTCGATCAATCGCGCGACGCGCTGGAGGACAAGAAAACCGTGTGGGAGGAAATCTCCGGCGGGCTCGATCTCATCGCGGTGGGCGATCGGGAAATCCCTTCGCGGGCTTATGTGTCCACCTTCAATTTTCGTGGCGGCGATCAACAGAAGAAGGTGGGCCTGCTTTCGGGCGGGGAGCGCAACCGCGTGCATCTGGCCAAAACCCTGCGCACGGGGGCCAATGTCCTGCTGCTCGATGAGCCGACCAACGATCTCGACATCGAAACGCTTCAGGCCCTGGAAGTGGCGCTGGAAGATTGGCCGGGCTGCGCCGTGGTCATCAGTCACGATCGCTGGTTCCTCGATCGGCTGGCCACGCATATTCTCGCCTTCGAAGGCGACAGCCATGTGGAATGGTTCGAGGGCAATTTCGAAGCCTATGAGGAAGACAAAAAGCGCCGCCTGGGTGTTTCGGAAATCATCCCCAGCCGCATCAAATATCAGCGCTTCGGGCGATAACAGGCTGGTGAAGACGTCGCGCAAGGTCGCGGCATGACGGCTTGACCAACCGTACAGTACCGTACCGCACAGAATAGCCCATGACCATCGCACGAAAAGGCGCTGAAGAAGCCAGCAAACAGCTCAAGGAATTGTTGGATGCGGCCGAAAGCGGCACGGCCACGATCATTACGCGGCACGGGCGCCCAGTTGCCGTGCTCGCCCCGCTAAATGCCCGCATCGCGAACGATGCGCAGGCCTCGCTCCTGGCGCTGGAAGGTTCGGGCCATGGCCTTTGGGGCAAAGACAGCGCCAAAAACCTGGATGCTCAACGTGACGAATAGACCCGATAAACCTCGAAGGGCTGCCGAAACCAGCGCTGCTCTTCATCGATACCAACCCGATCGTCTGTTGGCTTGAGCGCCATCCATCACTCGCCGATCGCTTCCGGCCGATCTTCGAGGGCCATTCTGCCGGCAGCTTTCGATAAGCCATCTCCACGCTTACCATCGCGTTGGGAAGAGTCGCGTCCGTCGGCGGGCCATTGCATCTGGATTGCAATCTCCATGGGACAAATCAGAAACGTGCTGCGGTCGCGGTGAAGTAGTTGCGGCGCTATTTGCCGCAAATGCGCCTGCGCCAGCGTGATCAGGTCAGCCTCGTTGATGGGCGCTTTGCCGTGGCCGCCGTAATCACCACGAATCCAGATATCGACGGCGAAGACGGCGCGATCCTGCAGCAAAATCCGCGGCAGCGGATTGGGAATGGGGGGCTGTGTCGATCCGTCCGCCATCACGCTGATCTCCATCAAAGGCAGAAGCGGCGTTTTGAGCTTGCCGAGGTGTTCGAGCGCGTCAACGAAGTGGTACGGCCGCGCGGCCAGTTCAGGCCAGTGCGAGGTGTAGATACCAAACCCCATATAATCATAATATTGCTGCATCTGATCAAGTTCCGACGAGGCCTTGTACACATGCGCCAGCCGCGAGCCCGGCTCGTTCATCGCGCGGCACGGCTCTCCCGCCGGCCCGGCCGGGCAGACGCTGACGCTGACCCCTTCACAAACCCAAATCTCGAAAGTTCGCCCGTATGCGTCCATGCCTGCCCTCATTTCATTGCGGAAACTGAGCATGCCTTGCCGGTCGCTTCAACCGGAACGCGTCGTCACGGCGCGCCGCCCGCCGCGGCCCGCGCCTGCACCAGGACCTGATCAAGCGCGTTGCAATCAACCGAGAGATCCACATCCCAAACGATGGTCATGGTTTCCGGCAAATCCGGCATCGCCGTGTCCGGATAGAACTGGAACACAATCCGCACGGTCGCTTGCATGGAAGTGCCGGTCAGCTTGCCAAATGTAAGGTGCGTGAGGTCCGCATATTGGTGCGTTGCGTTGAAATAGACCGAGCCGTCGACATAACCCTCCACCGGGTTGATCGGGAACTCAAAGGAGCGCCCAGGAAGATCGCGCCAATCCACGAGCCCGACCCTGATGAAATCGAGCAGCACGACCGTGCGTCGCTGACTTGCATCGCCCAGCTCAGGCGGCAGATCGATCACGCACGAGACCGGTATGGCAATATCGTAAACAAGGCGACACGCATCCGCCCGGCCGGGGTTTTCAACGATCCGGGCATTCAGCGATCCAGCATCCGGCACGAACATTGATGTCACTCACATGCGGTATTCAATTTGGGCGGGATTGCGGCTCGGCAGAGGCAAGATGCACACCGCCGTGCGTGCATGGAGCCCATGCCCCTGGGCGCGGTCAGCTTTCGCCTCTGGAGGTCCCTTGCGGAACTGGCCTGCCCTCCTGCCTAGCCGCACACTAGCGTACTTGGCGCAGATTGAGAACCACCGGCGCTGCTTGGCGCACTGCACGACGTCGATCAGACCAATCTTGCTTTATGAATTTCTGGGTCCTGCAGATCACGCTGGTTGGCCACCCGTTCACGCTTTATGCCGTGCAGACACAGGCTTGAACGCATCGCCCATGGATGCAGAACCCAAACCCCACATCTTCCCGACGCAAAGCCGCACCAAGCACAGCAAGTTCGTCAGCTTCCCGATCGGCGCGGAGCTTCTGTCGCGGGCGTTGGACGGCGTGCCGCAGCATGCCCTGCTCATCTGCATCTTTTCGGCGGGCAGCTTGCAGCGTGACCTGGGCAAAGAACTGATTTACGTGATCAGCGTCGGCTACACCAAGCGCGCCCGGACCCATAACGATAGCGGGGACGCCGGCGCCGACCCACCGCGGCGGAGGCAATTCTGCTCCAATTTTGGCTCGGCCCGCTGGGCCGAGCGAGGAGGAATGCGGTGGGGGCGGCGCCCCTCCTGGCCAGCCCGCAAATCGCCTTGCATCGCGACCCGCGCGACTTTTTCAGCAGCCCTCAGGCCGCATCCAAGCCCAGAGCGGCGATGGCGGCGCGCCGCTTGGCGGCCTGCTTGGCCCCGTACATGGCCTCATCGGCCCTGGCCAGCGCCAATTCCGGGCGCTCACCGCGCTGCAGAACGGCCGTGCCGATGGAAGCCGCAAGATACAAATTGCGCCCCTCGTACTGGCAGGGGGTTTGCGCCAGGAGACGCACCAGGCTTTCGGCCTTGGCCTGCGCGGAATCGGGATCGGCATGGGCCAAAAGAATGGCAAATTCATCCCCACCCAGGCGGCCCAGATGATCTTCCAGGCGCAATTGCGTGCGCAGGGCTTCTGCGGCCTGCGTCAGCGCGCTATCGCCCGCTCCATGGCCGAACTGATCGTTCAACGCCTTGAAGCCATCGAGATCGAGGAACAAAACCGCAAAGCTCTGCTCATAGCGCTCCACCAAAGCCTGAGCCCGGGCCAATTCGCGCAGGAAGCCGCGGCGGTTGAGCACGCCGGTCAAGGCATCGCGTTCGGCTTCGGCCAGGGCCGCTTCCAGCGCATCGCGCAGGCTCGCGGCCTCTTCGGCCAAGCGCGCCAGGGCGAATTGCACGCGCGGCGTCTGCTCATGGGGGGCAAGGCCAAAGCGCGCCGCCAAAGCCGCGGCATCTTGGGTCGGCATGGGCAACCTCTTTGGCATCAGCCTGGGCCGCGCCGGTTAACGCCGCGCTAAGCCCCAACCAGCGCTTGCCGGCCAACGCGCGCGGCCTATAGTGCGGCGCTTTCGGGACCTGCTAACGCCTTGCCAATGCCCACACCCGCCCCCCTCGTGAGCCTGATCATGGGCAGCAATTCCGATTGGGCGGTGATGCGCCATGGTGCCGAAATGCTCGGCACGCTGGAGATTCCGTTCGAGGAATTGGTCATTTCCGCGCATCGCACGCCGCAGCGTCTGTTTGACTATGCCAAAGGCGTTGAAGAACGAGGCGTGCAGATCATCATCGCCGGGGCCGGCGGGGCGGCGCATCTGCCGGGCATGGTGGCGGCCATCACGGCCTTGCCCGTTCTGGGTGTGCCGGTGCGCACCAAAGCCCTGGGCGGGATGGACAGCCTTCTGTCGATCGTGCAAATGCCCAAGGGCGTGCCGGTGGGGACCTTGGCCATCGGCCAGGCCGGGGCGATCAATGCCGCGCTGCTGGCCGGTGCCATCCTGGCGCTGCGCGATGCGGGCTTGCGGGGCCGGCTGGCGGCCTGGCGGGCCGCGCAAACCGAGGGCGTTCCGCGCTTTCCCCAGGCCCCGGAAGCACCGCAGACATGCTGATCGGGCCAGGGAGCCGGCTGGGCATATTGGGCGGGGGCCAATTGGGGCGCATGTTGGCGCTGGCCGCTGCCCGCCTCGGCCTCGATGTGCGGATCTTCAGCGATGAGGCCGATAGCCCCGCCGCGCGGGTGGCCGCCGGCCACATCCTTGCGCCCTATACCGATGAGGCGGCCCTGCTGGCTTTCGCCAAAAGCGTGGATTGCGTCACCTTCGAATTTGAGAATATCCCGGCCCGTGCCGCCCAGTTCCTTTTCGATGCCGGGCTGTGCATCCGCCCCAATCCGCGCAGCCTCGCCGCCTCCCAGGATCGGCTCGAGGAAAAGCGCTTCTTGAACGCCTTGGGCATCCCCACCGCCCCCTTCGCGCCGGTCGATGGCCCGGGGGATCTGCCGGCGGCATTGGCGGCCATCGGCATTCCAGCCATCCTCAAAACCCGCCGGCTGGGCTATGACGGCAAGGGCCAGGCCCGGATCGCGCAGGGCACCGATGCCGAAGCCGCTCTGGCCAGCCTAAGCGGGGCAAAGGCGATTTTGGAAGGCCATGTCGCCTTCGTGCGCGAGGTTTCGCTGATTGCCGCGCGCGGCCAAGATGGCGCTTTCGCCGCCTATGATCTCAGCGAAAACACCCACGAAAACGGGGTTTTGATCAAATCCGTGTGCCCTGCGGCATCGCCCCTGGAGGTGCAGGCCCGCGCCAATGCCTATGCGGCGCGCCTCGCCGCTGATTTGGATTATGTCGGGGTGTTGGCCATCGAGTTTTTCGAACTGGCCGATGGCCGCCTCTTGGCTAATGAATGGGCCCCGCGCGTGCATAATTCCGGCCATTGGACGGCCGATACCTGCCATACCGGCCAGTTTGAGCAGCATGTGCGCGCCGTGTGCGGCTGGCCGCTTGGCGATCCGACCCGGCAATTCGACGTGGAAATGCACAATCTTTTGGGGGCGGCGGCAGAGGATTGGGCCCATTGGGCCAGCCTGCCCGATGCCCGCCTTTGGCTTTACGGCAAGCGCGAAGCCCTGGCGGGGCGCAAAATGGGGCATGTCACGCGATTGATCGCCAAAAACAACGTCAATTCGCCGTCTGCCCGCTAAGCAAAATCTGCGCAGCCGGCGCTTGTGCTTGGGCCGGCACGCCCGGCACGGCGAAATGCCGATCCAGAAAATCGAGGCTGTTGGCCCAATCCTGGCGCGTCACGCCGTGCAAGCCCGGGCGCGTATAAAAGGCCAGATTGGCGCTGAGATCGGGATCATTGAGGCCGGTTTGATTGAGCCCCGTCACCCCGAACAGGGCATAAACCGGGGATGCCCCTTGCGCTGCCCGCAATGCCCCCTTGGGATCGGACCAGCCATCGCGGCGCGCCGCGCCCAGCAGGATCGGCCGGGGCGCGATCAGCGCCAAAAGCTGGTGCTGATCCACCGGCAAATCCGCCTCGCGATCGCCAAAGGCGCTAAAGGCCGGGGAAAACCAATGGGGGAAGGCCTTCGTCATCTGCGCCACGGTTTCTCCCCCGCGTGAGCGGCTGAGCGTGGCCCCGCCGGTGCCGGGCTGGAGCGCCAGCACCAGATCAATGTTGGGGTCAAAGGCCGCGGCCAACAGGGCCGCCTTGCCATTGCGGCTATGGCCCCAGACCGCCTGGCGGGCGGGATCGAGGCGCCCATCCTGGTTCAGCATGTCGATGACGCGCGAATACGCCCAGGCCCACGCAGCGATGGCCCCTGGCCTGTTCGGATCATTGCGGGCTTGGCCGGAAATTTCCTCCAAATCCTTGAGGCCGGCCTCGGCGGCATCGGCCACCACTTCGCCCGGATGGAACATGGCCAGGGCATAGCCGCGCCGCAGCACCGCCTCAAAAGGCGGGTTGAAGATATGGGCCCCGAATATGGTCTGGATCAGGGGGCGCATGCGGGCATTGTTGCAATCGCTTGGGGTGCGCGCCGCTGTCTTTGCCAGGCCCGTCGCCCCCTTGAAGGCGGCCCGATTGCCGCAGAAGGTTTCCATGACGATCACGGGGAAGGGCCCTTTCCCATTGGGCAAAACCAGGGCCAAGTGCAGGCGCACGGGCTTGGCACCGGCCTGGGTTTCGATCGTCCATTCCTCCAAAGATCCAAGCCCGCCAAGGCCGGAAAATTCGATGGCCCTGGTATCGACAACGCGGGTTGCGCCGGCTGGCGGCATCTGGCCATAGACATTGGCGGCAAAGGCAGCCCGCAGCAGCGGCGCGCGCCGCGCGCTCCATTGCGCGCTGGTTTCGATGGGCGGATCGACCCCGAAGGCGGCCAAAACGGGGGGGGATGCCTGCGCCTGCGTGAGCGGCCCATCCACGCGCGGCAGCTTGATCAAAAAGGCAATAAGGATCGCCCCAAAAAGCAAGCCAATCAGCGTCAGCAAAACCCAAACAACGCGCATCATCATCTCTTTGTTTCGCCGAACCCAGCCCATTAGGGCGTGAAGGTGATCGATTTCACCGCGATGAAATCTTCCATGCCATAGCGCGACCCCTCCCGCCCATAGCCGGACTGCTTCATCCCCCCAAAGGGGTTGAGCGCCGAGGAAGTGATGCCGGTATTGATGCCGATCACGCCGGCCTCCAGGCCGCTGGCCATGCGCCATTGGCGCGCCCCATCCTTGGTGAACACATAGGCGGCGAGGCCATAGGGCGTGGCATTGGCCGCTTCCAGCACCTGGGCCTCCTCTTCGAAGCGGAAAACCGGCGCATACGGGCCGAAGGTTTCTTCTTCGCGGAACAGCGCGTCATCGCCCCCGGCGGTCACCGTGGGCTGGAAAAAGCGCCCCTGCGCATCGGTTCTGGCCCCACCCGTCATGAGACGTGCGCCGCCGGCGCAAGCGCGGCGCACATGATCCTCGACCTTGGCCAGGCCCGCCTGCGAGATCACCGGGCCGATCTGCACGCCAAGATCGAAGGGCGCGCCCACCCGCAGCTTGGCGACATCCTCGGCAAAGCGCGCCGCGAAGCGCTCAAACACCCCGGCCTGGGTATAGATGCGATTCGGGCAGACGCAGGTTTGCCCTGCATTGCGGAATTTGGCTGCGATGGCCCCGGCCACGGCCTGTTCGACATCGGCATCGTCGAACACGATCAAGGGCGCGGCCCCGCCCAGTTCCAGCGATACCCGCTGCAGCCCGCCGGCGGCGGCCTGCGCCAATCTGCGCCCCACAGCGGTGGAGCCGGTGAAGCTGATCTTGCGCACCAAGGGCGATTGGGTGAGGGCATCGCCGATCCGGCCGGCCTCCCCGGTGAGCACATGCAAGGCCCCCGGCGGCAGGCCCGCCTCCAGCGCCAAAGCCGCCAGCGCCAGCGCCGTGAAGGGCGTTTGTGGCGCGGGCTTCAGCACGATGGTGCAGCCCGCAGCAAGCGCCGGTGCCGCCTTGCGGGTGATCATGGCGGCTGGGAAATTCCACGGGGTGATGGCCCCCACCAAGCCAACGGCCTCTTTCAGCGTGATGATGCGCTCCCCCGCCCGTGCCGAGGCGATGACATCGCCATCCAGGCGCAGGGCCTCCTGGGCAAACCAATGCACGAAACTGGCCGCATAGCGGATTTCGCCGATGGCTTCGGCCAAGGGCTTGCCATTTTCCAGGGCCAGCAGCGCGCCCAGCCCCTCGGCCTGGGCGATGATCAAATCATTCCAGCCTTCCAAGATGGCCGCGCGCGCCAAAGGCGGCGTTTGCGCCCAGGGCTTGAAGGCGCGATGCCCCGCGAGGATGGCCTCCTGGATGCGCGCATCGGGCAAATCGGGCACATGGCCAAGCAGATTGCCATTGGCCGGATCGCACACCGGCAAGGCGGGCCCCTCGCTCACCCATTGCCCATCGATCAGGGCCCCTGAGCGGATCAGCGCGCGCCCCGCCATTTCCATCGGGCTGGTCATCATGCGTTCCTAGCGAACAATCGCATCGACGGCATTGGCCGTCACCGAATGATAGCCCGGCCGGGCCTGCGCATAGATGCGCCGCGCGATGGGCGGGCCCCAATCCCCTTGGGCCATCAAGGCCGTGAACAAAGGCCGCACGAATTTGCGCCGCCCCTGGCTGATCAGGAAATGCTCCAGGGCCGGCAAAGCGGGCTCATACCGATTGGCGATCGCCAGCTTCAGCCAGGCAAACAGCACTTCGCTGTTTCCGCGCTGGGAAAGCTGGAAGGCCTGATCCAGATCCTGCAATTGCCGGGTGCTGAGGCTTGGCCCCAGGCTCTCCAAAAAGCGCTGCCATTGCTGGGTGGCCCAGCCTTGAGTGTCCAGGCGCGCGGCCTTGGTGCCGGCGGTGAAGGCCTGCGCCTGCTTGGCGGCGCGCTCCAGCGCATCGGAGGGCGGCGGCTCCCCGCCCGCGGGCACGCCCGGTTGATAGGCCCAGGCCTCGAAATCGAAGGCCGCGCCCGCGAAGAGATGGGTTTTGACATCGGCCAAAAACCCTTCCGTTGTCATCGGCTGGAAGGCAAAGCGATCGAAATAGGAGCGCAAATAGGCATCGAACGCGGCGCGCCCGGCCGCCTTTTCCATGGCCCGCAAAAACGCCGCGCCCTTTTCATAGGCGATATCGGTGAGGCCGTCATCGGGATCGCGCCCGGTGAGATCGATCTTCAGGCGCGTATCGGGGGCTGTTGGCCCACCCAAATCCGCAATTGTTCTGGCCAGATCCTGATAGCCCAGATTGGCCAGCATGGCGGCCTGGGCCGGGCCGAATGTGGCCTCCATGATGCGGTTTTCGAAATAGGTGGTGAAGCCTTCATTCAGCCAGAAATCGCTCCAGGTGGCGTTGGTCACCAGATTGCCGGACCAGGAATGGGCCAACTCATGCGCGACCAAAGAAACCAGCGATTTATCCCCGGCGATGACCGTGGGCGTGGCGAAGGTCAAGCGCGGATTCTCCATGCCGCCGAACGGGAAAGAAGGCGGCAGCACCAGCACGTCATAGCGCCCCCAGCGATAGGGGCCATAAAGCGCCTCGGCGCTGGCCATCATGCGCGGCAGATCGGCGAATTCGGCGGCCGCCGCCTTGACCAGGCCCGGCTCGGCATAGACGCCGGCGCGCTCCCCCACCGGTTCGAAGGCCAAATCCCCGATGGCCAAGGCGATGAGATAAGGCGGCACGGGATTGGGCATGGCGAAGGCATAGACCCTTCGGCCCTCCTCGGCCGCCTGCCCGCCGGGGCCGGACACTTGCTCCGCGCTCATCACCGCGCGCAATGGCGCCGGCACGTTGATCCGCGCGGCATAGGTTTGCCGGATGCCGGGGCTGTCTTGCGTCGGGATCCAGGTGCGGGTGAGGATGGCCTGGCCCTGGCTGAACAATAAGGGCTGGCGCTTGCCCAAAGTCTGGGCCGGGGAAAGCCATTGCAGGGCCGCCGAATCGGGGCGCGTCGCGTAATGGATGACAATACGGTCACCCTGTAACGGCAGCGCGATGCGCAAAGGCTGGCCCAAATGCGCCTCTTCCTCGCCCAGCGAAATATCCAAAGGCTGGCCCGCGCCATCCTCGGCCCGGTCGATATCCAGGCCCTTGACATCGAGGATGATCTCGCTGGCCCCGGGAAGCGCCGCAACAGTCAAGCTGGCTTTGCCGTACAGCCGCTTTTGCTCAAAATCGGCGGTGAGATCCAGATCCACATGGGTGACGCGCGCCACATTGGGCAAAGCAAAAGAATGGATATCGCGCACCAAGGGGGCCAAATTCGCCGCGCGGGCCGGGTTGATGGGCACCTCCCGCGCCGGCTTGGGCGCGCCCGCACAGGCCATGAGGCCAAGGGTCAAGGCCAAACCGAACGCGACTTGGCCAGCGGCCCGAAGGAAAGCATGTTGCATCGGGCACGATTAGCCCCAAGCGCCCCAGGGGGCAATGGCCTCACGGCACGCGCGTTCTCGCGCGCGGATCTGTGGAACTTGACGCATGCGACCGAGCATGCAGAAATCACACTAACTAATCCCTGGGTTTTATTCAGCCTCCCGTTTGCGGGCTGAACCGGCTCCCCCGCCGCTTCCCCCGCCGGGCGGTGTGTGGTTTTCTGACGCAGGCGGGGAGGGAGAATGAAGATGCAAACGCAATTGGCCATGAGAGAGCTAACCCTCGACGAGATCGAAGGGGTTTCGGGAGGCTGGATCTGCGGGTGGGGGGATGATGATCCGTGGGGATGGGGCGCTCCCTGGCTGACCGCCAGCACGTTCGATCATTCGTTTTTGGGCGGTGGCGGCGGTGGTGGCGGCGGCTTTTTCGCCGC
>CAZAGL010000012.1:0-18182 GCA_964484435.1 uncultured Caulobacteraceae bacterium | reverse complement strand
GGCCATCATCGCGGCGGCCGGCCTGATGAATGCCTGCGAAATCACCGGCCGGCGCATGGAAGATCTCAAGGTCGTGGTCAATGGCGCGGGGGCGGCGGGCCTGTCCGTGATCGGCCTGATCAAGCGCCTTGGCGTGCGCAGCGATAATGTCATTGTCTGCGATCGCGAAGGCGTCATCTATCGCGGGCGCGAAAAGGGCATGGATCAATTCAAGGCTCCGCACGCGGTCGAGACGCGCCTGCGCACCTTGGCCGAAGCCATGGTGGGGGCCGATTGCTTTTTGGGCCTATCGGTGGCCGATTCCGTCAGCAAAGAGATGGTGGCTTCGATGGCCGCCAAGCCGATCATCTTCGCCATGGCCAATCCCGATCCCGAGATCACGCCCGAAGCGATTTTGGAAGTGCGCCAGGATGCCATCATCGCCACCGGCCGTTCCGATTATGCCAACCAGGTCAACAATGTTCTGGGCTTTCCCTATATCTTCCGCGGGGCGCTCGATGTGCGCGCGCGCACCATCAACGAAGAGATGAAAGTGGCAGCCGCCAAGGCCCTGGCCGAACTGGCCAAGGAGGACGTCCCCGATGAGGTGGCCGCGGCCTATCACGGGCGCCAGTTGCATTTTGGCCCCGATTACATCATCCCCACGCCGTTCGATCCGCGCCTGATCAGCCATGTGCCGCCTTATGTGGCCCAGGCCGCCATGGATACCGGCGTGGCCCGCCGCCCCATCCTGGACATGCCCGCCTATAAAGAGCGCCTGGCCCAGCGCCTCGATCCGACGGCGGCCTTGTTGCAGCGCATCCAAGGCAGCGTGCGCGGCGCGCCCAAGCGGATCGTTTTCGCCGAGGGCGAGGAATTGACCGTCATCCGCGCCGCTTACGCCTTCCAGCAATTGGGGCTCGGCGAGGCCGTGCTCATCGGGCGCGAGGAAATCGTCAGGCGCAATATCGCCCAAGCCGGGCTGACGGAGGACATCCGCTTTGAAGTGATCAACGCCCGCCTCTCGGATCGCAACAGCGAATATACGCAGTTTCTCTATAAGCGCCTGCAACGCTGGGGCTTTCTGGAGCGCGATGCCCAGCGCCTCGTCAACCAGGATCGCAACGTGTTCGGCGCGCTGATGGTGGCGCATGGCCATGCCCATGGCATGGTCACCGGGACGACGCGATCTTACGCTGCGGTGCTGGAAGACATCATGCGCGTGATCGATCCCAAGCGCCTGTGCCGGGTGATGGGCATGTCGATCATTCTCTCGAAGGGCCGCACCATTTTCATCGCCGATACCAATGTGGCCGAGTTGCCGCGCGCCGAGGAAATGGCCCAGATCGCCATCCAGACAGCCGAGGCCGCCAGCCGCTTCGGCTTCACCCCGCGCGTGGCCTTCCTTTCGTATTCCAATTTCGGCAATCCCCTGGGCGAGCGTGCGGAAAAAGTCCGTGAGGCGGTTTCCATGCTCGATCGGCGCGAAGACGTGACCTTCGAATACGAAGGCGATATCAGCGCCGATGTGGCCCTCGATCCGCAGGCCAAGCGGCTTTATCCCTTCTCGCGCCTGACCGATCAGGCCAATGTGCTGATCATGCCGGGGGCCCATTCCGCCTCGATTTCCACCAAGCTGTTGGCCAGCCTGGGCGGGGCCACGGTGCTGGGCCCATTCTGCATCGGCCTGTCTGCCCCGATGCAGATCGCCAGCCTGGGGGCCACGGTGGGCGATCTCGTGACGCTGGCCACCATGGCCGCCTTCGATATCGATGTGTGCGGCTGTTGATCAGGCCGGCGCGGCCAGCGCACGGGCTTTGCGATTGGCGGCGTTCAGCAGATAGGCGCACAGCATCACAGCCGGGATGCCGAAGGCTGCGGTGCCGATGAAGAAAATCTGCCAGGCCTCCATCTGGGTGCGCCCGATTTCGAGCCAATCGACGGCCGCGCCCGAATAGCCTTTCAGCCATTTGCCGAGCAGGTTGAAAAACGAACTCATCAGCGCGTATTGCGTGGCCGTATAGCCGATACTCGTCAGGCTCGACATATAGGCAACAAGCGCAGCCCCGGCGAAACCCTCGCTGAAATTCTCGATGAACAGCACCCCGGCGAACAAATCGGGCGAAGCCCCGATGGCGGCCATCAGGGCATAAGCGAGATTGGAGCCCGGAGCCAAAATCGCACCAAGCAGCAGCGTCCTGCCAAAGCCAAGCCGCAGCGCGCTCAATCCGGCCAGCGCGATGCCGCTCAACGTGCCGGCCAAACCAAAGCTGAGCCGCACCGAAGCGATCGTGGGTTTGGCCAGGCCAAGGTCGATGTAAAACCCGCCGACCATCGGCCCCATGACGAAATCCGGCAGCCGGTAAAAGCTGATGGCCGCCAACATCACCAGGGCCAGCGCGCCATGCGTGCGCAAAAAGGCCCAAAACGGCCCGATCACCGCATCGAACGCCCCGCGCAAGGTCCAGATGGCGCTCGATGCCACGGCTTTCAACGCGGCGGGCTCGCGCACCAGCAGGGTGGCCAGCAAAGCCACGCCCATCGCCGCCCCATAAATGGCATAGGCCCCGTTCCAGCCGATGGCTTCGGCCAGATACAAGATCAGCGCGTTGGCGGCCAAAATGGCGAAGCGATAGCCCAGCTGAAACACGCTGGTCAGCAGGTTGAGTTCTTCTGTGCCTTGCGCGCTCTCGATGCGCCAGGCATCGACGACCACATCCTGCGTCGCCGAGGCGAAGGCCACAGCCAAAGCCGCCCAAGTGAGCAGGCCCAGCCCGCCTTCGGGCCCGATCAGCCCCATGGCCACCAGAGCCGCGCCGACCAGGATTTGCGACAGGGCCATCCAGCCACGCCTGCGTCCCAAAAAGCCCAGCAGCGGGGCATCCATCCGATCGATCACCGGGGCCCAGAGGAATTTGCACGTATAAGCGAAGCCGACCCAGGAGAGATAGCCGATCAGGGTCAAGGAGGTTCCCGCCTCGCGCAGCCACAGGCCGAACGTGGCCCCGGTCAGCAAAAACGGCAGGCCAGAGCCAAAGCCCAAGATCAAAGTCAGCGCCACTTTGGGCTGGCGCAGGGCTTTGAGCGTATCGCGCCAGCTGCGCGCCGGTTTCAAAGCTGCTGGCTGCGCCTGCGCCTGATCTTGTGCCTGTCCCATCGGCTACCCCGAATGTGCTGCGGGCCCCACTTTGCCCGTTCGCGCCAGAGTAAAGCCCTGCACCTGCGCCGCAAGCCTTTGCGCATCGATCGGCTTGGTCATGAAGGCATCCATGCCGGCGGCCAAGGCCGCTTCGCGCTCCGGCTGGCCGGCATCGGCCGTAAGGGCGATGATCGGCACCAAAGGATGCATAGCCCGGATGCGCCGCCCCGCCGTCAGCCCATCGATCACCGGCATGCGCAGATCCAGCACATAGGCATCATACCCACCGCGTTTGGCCGCCGCGATGGCCTGCTCGCCATCGCTGACGGTATCGACAAGGGCCCCGGCGCGGATCAAAACCGTGCGGGCGATCAAGGCGTTGAGCGGATTATCCTCCGCCAGCAGCAGGCGCAGGCCCGCCAAAGCCTGCGCCTTGGCCTCGGGCAATTGGCTCGTTTCCGGTGCGGCAGCGGGCCCACCCGTCGCTGCCAGCACCTGCAAGGCCAAGGAATGGCTGCGCACCGGCTTGATGACATAGCCAATGCCCACCCTTTGCAAAGCGGGGATGCGCTCGCGCTGGTCGGGCCAGAGCAAGGCGATGGCCGGCCCCTCGGGGAGCGAGGCCTCATCCGGCTCGAACAGCAAAACGCCCTGGCGCTGCACGATCTGGCCGCCATGGGCGCGGATGGCCGCGCCGAGCGCCTCGCGCAGCATCGGCGAAGCCACCTGGATGCGCACCGCCGCGCCATGCAAACCGATCGGGGCCGCTTCCTGCACCGGGGCCAGTGGCCAGCGCGCCTCGCAGGTGAACACGGCACCGGGCCCGGCCAGCGCGCCCGAAACCGAAACCTTCGCACCCAAAAGATCACCCAGCCGCTTGACGATGGCCAAGCCCAGGCCCGCGCCGCCGAACGCGCGCGCATGGCTGGCATCGGCCTGTTCGAACGCCTCGAAGATCACTGCGCGCTTTTCGGGGGCAATGCCCGGCCCGGTATCGCGCACACTGAAGCGCACCTGCGCCTCCTCGCCGCGCGGCGTGATGGCAAGGC
Source organism: uncultured Caulobacteraceae bacterium (assembly GCA_964484435.1). Lineage (GTDB taxonomy): Bacteria > Pseudomonadota > Alphaproteobacteria > Caulobacterales > Aquidulcibacteraceae. Next base: position 14,015 of record CAZAGL010000012.1, on the reverse strand, counting down.
GCACGCAAACGCCGCCCGTTTCCGTGAATTTCAAGGCGTTGCCAACGAGATTGAACAGGATCTGCCGCACCCGCCCTTCATCGCTGAGCACGCTGAGGCCGGAATCCTCCCCCGCCTCCAAAACCAGTTCGAGGTCCTTGGCGCGCGCGCGCGGGGCCAGCAATTCCAGCACGCTCTGCGCCGTGTCGATCAAGCGGAAGGGCGCGATCTCGGCGATCGAGCGCCCCGCCTCCAGCCGCGAATAATCGAGCGCGTCGCTGATCAATTCCAGCAGGCGCTCGCCCGATTGCGTGATGGCCTCGACATAAGCGCGCTGGGCCGGGCTGATCGGTTCTTGGCCCAAGAGCCCGGCCATGCCCAAAATGCCATTGAGCGGTGTGCGCAATTCGTGCGTCAGCATGGCAAAGACCAGGGTCTTGGCTCTGGCCGCCGCCTCGGCCGCCTTGGCGCGCTGGCTGACATCTCGGGCGATGGCCAGGTGCCGGCCATCGGGCAATCGGCGTTCTACCCATTCAAGCAGACGGCCATCCGGGGCCGGGGCATCGAAGCGGCGCACCTCGCCCTCGAAGGCCGGTGGGCGCACGCGGCCCCAAGGGGGCCGGCGCGGCGAAACCGCGTGGCGGAAGATGTGCACGAAAGCGGAATTGGCCTGCAACAATTCCCCCGCCGCATCCAAGATGCAGGCCGGATCGGGCAAATGCTCGAACGGATCATTGGGGTGTGCCGTCATGCCATGGCCATGCAGCGAGGCAGGTTAACAAAGCGCCCATGGTGGAGCGGTTATGTCAGCTTACGCCGCCCCAACCTTCCCGAACGAAAACAATCCGCATGAAAAATACCCGTGTGCGTGCAGAAACGAACATCCAGAAAATCGGCTGGAACCATGAAAACTCTATTCGCTTCGATCGGGAATCTGGTCCCTTCCAAGCCGCGCGTCAAGCCATGGCCATGGCCGCTGGCACGCGCCGCAAGGAAAGCGCCTCGGCCACATGCTGGCGCGCCACATTTTGGCTGCCAGCCAGATCGGCGATGGTGCGCGCCACTTTGAGCGTGCGGTGAAAGCCGCGCGCCGAAAGCCGCAGCGTTACGGCGGCCTTGCCGAGCAAGGCCTGGCCGCTTTCTTCCAGCTTGGCGGCGCTGTCCAGGGCATCACCGCCAAGCTGGGCGTTCAGCGTCTGCGCCGGCAAGCCGAGCCGCGCCGCGCGCGCCGCCTGCAAGGCCCGCGCCCCGGCCACGCGCGCCGCCACTTCCTGCGTGCCCTCATTGGCCGGCGGCAAAGCCAGATCCATGGCCGTCACGGCCGGCACATCCAATTGCAGATCGATGCGATCGAGCAAGGGGCCAGACAGCCGCCCCTGATAGGATGCGGCGCAGCGCGGCCCCCGGCTGCAATCGGCCGGCCCGCCGCAGCGGCACGAATTCATGGCCGCCATCAGCTGAAAGCACGCGGGATAGCGCACATGGTGATTGGCCCGGGCGACCACGGCCTCGCCGCTTTCCAGCGGCTGGCGCAGGGCATCGAGCGCCTGCGGCGAAAATTCCGGCAGCTCATCGAGAAACAAAATGCCACGATGCGCGAGGCTGACTTCCCCGGGCTTGGCCCGCAAGCCCCCGCCCACCAAAGCCGCCATGCTGGCCGAATGGTGCGGATTGCGGAAGGGGCGCGCGCGCGTCAAACGGCCGCGCTCCAGCAGGCCGCTCAAGGAATGCAGGGCCGAAACTTCCAGCAATTCTTCGGGCGAGAGCGGCGGCAACAGGCCCGGCAGGCGCGCCGCCAGCATGGATTTGCCGGCCCCGGGCGGGCCAACCAGCAAAAGATTATGCCCGCCAGCGGCCGCGATCTCCAAAGCCCGCTTGGCCAATTCCTGGCCGCGCACATCCTTGAGATCGGGCCCCGCGCCGCCATCTTGCACCTCGCCGGGCACGGGATCGGGGAGGCCCGCGCCGCCGCGCAGATGCGTGATCAGGGCCATCAGGCTGGGCGCGGCCAAAATGCGCGCATCCGACCAGGCGGCCTCGGGCCCGGCATCGGCCGCGCACACAAATCTTCGCCCCTGGGCGTGCGCGGCCATGGCGGCGCTGAGCACGCCAGGTGCCGAGGCGATGGCCCCATCCAGGCCCAATTCCCCAAAGGCCAGCATATCACCGACCACGTCCTGCGTCAGCACGCCCGCCGCCACCAGCAGGGCCAAGGCGATGGGCAGATCGAAGTGAGGGCCCTCCTTGGGCAGATCGGCCGGGGCCAGGCTGACAATCACCCGCCCCTCTGGCAAGGCCAGGCCCAGGCTGGCGAAGGCGGCCCGCACGCGCTCGCGGCTTTCGCCGACCGCCTTATCGGCCAACCCCACCAGGACAAAAGCCGGGATGCCGCCCGTGACCTGCACCTGCACGGCCACTGGGCGCGCCTCGATTCCAGAAAACGCCAAAGTCGCGACTTCGCTGGCCATCCGCGCCTCGCACACATTTATCCACAACACCTAACAGGTATTGTACATAACTAGAACGAATTGGCAACAGGGCATGAATTGTCATGCAAATGACAAGCATGAAGGCACGAGAGCACGCTCAAGCGCCCATTCGCAGGCCTGCTTGCCTGCATCGGGAGGGCGTACTTATGCCCTAAACTGGCACAGCGCAAATCACGATTGCGCACGCCACGCATCGCGCACATGCACGGGCCAGGAGCGTGGCAGAATCAGCACAAGATCGAAGCGGATCGGCCGGCTCTGCAGGCGCCAGCGCGCAGCCAGGAAGGCACCCGCGTGCATCAAGCGCTGGCGCTGCTGCTGGCCCAATGCCTCCAGGGCCGCAATGCGGCTCCTTCGGGCCTTGACCTCGATGATCACCAGCGTGCGCCCCTTGAGCGCGGCCAGATCCACTTCCCCATAGGGCGTGCGGGCCCGGTGCGCCAACAGGCGATAGCCCTTGCACAGGAGATAGGCACCGGCCAGGAATTCGGCCCAGCGGCCTCGCTGCTCGGCGGCCCTGCGGGGCGTGGCGGATTCAGGCATCGCGTGTCTTGCGCCGATATTTCAAGGCGCGATCATAGGCCTCGCGGCTGGGCAGGCCAAAGCGTGCAGAAAGCGCGCTGGCGGCCTGCTTGACCCCGCCTTCGCGCAAAGCCTGCGCCATCGCCGCCTCCAAGGCCTCCTCGCTGGGCGGCTCTCGGGCATCCTCCTTGGGCGGCCCGATCAGCACCACATGCTCGCCGCGGCGCTCCGTGTCTTGGGCGCTGGCCGCCAAATGCTGCAAATCCCCGCGGCGCACTTCCTCGAACAATTTGGTCAATTCGCGCGCGATCACGGCCTCGCGCGGGCCAAACACCTGCGCCATATCGGCCAGGCTGGCCTCCAGCCTGGGGCCGGATTCATAGAAGATCAAGGTCGCCCGCACGGCCTTCAATTCCTCAAAAAACGCACGGCGCGCGCCGGCTTTGGTGGGGGCAAAGCCCGCAAACACAAAGCGATCGGCCGGCAGGCCCGAAGCAACCAGCCCGGCCAGCAAAGCCGAAGGGCCCGGCACGGGGATCACCCGGAAATCGGCCGCGATCGCCGCCCGCACGAGCCGAAAGCCGGGATCGGAAACCAAGGGCGTGCCCGCATCGCTGATGAGCGCCACCCGCGCGCCTTGGGCCAGCGCATCAAGGGCGAGGCCCCCCGCCTCGGCCGCATTGTGATCATGATAGGGCAACAGGCGCTTGATGGGGATGGCGTGCGCGCTCAGCAGCTTGCGGGCAACGCGTGTATCTTCCGCCAGGACGAGATCGGCACCATGCAAAACATCCAAGGCCCGCAGGGTGATGTCGCGCAGATTGCCGATCGGCGTGGCCACCACATAAAGGCCAGGTTCGAGCGATAGACGAGGCGGCCCGGCTTCGCTAGGTTCAGGTTCGGATTCATTCGGGGTGTGCAGGGAACGCGTCATGACCAGCCATATACACGGCGCGCGGCCAAGGCGGCAGCCAAACCTTCGGGGCATCGCGGCCGGAGCCTTGTGCCTGGGCCTGTTCCTGGCCGGCTGCGAAACGACCTCCTCCGGCAGCACCAGCCAGCCTGGCGATGGCCGCCAGATCATCCAGCCCACACAAGCCCGCACGCGCGATGGCTTGACGCCGCCTTTCATGGCCGGGCGCAGCATCACCCGCTTTGGCGTGTTGCTGCCGTTTTCCGCCATTCCCCAGGAATCGCAGGCCCTTTATGATGCCGCCGAACTGGCCTTGTTCGAACAGGCCAATCCGGCGCTTTTGCTGATCCCGCGCGATTCCGGCACCAGCGCCTCCCAGGCCGCCTCAAGCACCAATGCGCTGGCCAAAGACGGCGTTGAGCTGATCATCGGCCCCTTGGTGCGCGACAGCGTTTTGGGCGCGCGCGATCCTGCCAGGCGGGCCGATGCGCCGCTGATTTCTTTTTCCAATGATCGCGTGGCGGCCGGCAATGGGGCCTATCTGCTCAGCTTCCAAAGCGAAGAGGAAGTCCAGCGGGTGATCGCCTTTGCCGCCGGGCAAAGCGTGCGGCGCATCGCCATCTTGGCCCCCGATACGGAATACGGCCGGCGCGTCGAAGTCGAGGCGCGACGCATCGCTCCGTTGAGCGGCGCGCAGATCGTGGCCTCCCAGCTTTATACACCAACCGAAAATGGCGCGGCGGCCGGGGCGCAGGCTTTGGCTCGCGCCGCAATCCCCAGCGGCGTGCAGGCGGTCTTCATCCCCGGGGATGGCCCGTCCTTGCGCGCCGCGGCCAGCGCGCTTTCTGCAGCCGGCCTCGATCCCAACCGGGTAAAATTGCTGGGCATCGGCTCTTGGGGGCTGAACACGGCCTTCCGCGAGCCGGTCTTGGCCGGGGCCTGGGTGGCAGCGCCCGATCCCGCCGCGCGGCGGGGCTTTGAGCGGCGCTTCAAGGCCGCTTATGGCCGCGAGCCATCGCGCCTGGCCAGCCTGGCCTATGATGCCGTGACCCTGGCCGCCCAAATCGCCCTGAATCCGGCGCAGGATGCGAGGGCGCAGCTGGAACGCCCCCAAGGCTTTCAGGGCGTGGACGGGCTCTTTCGCTTTCGCCCCAATGGCAGCATCCAGCGCGCCTTGCCGATTTTCCGCATCGAGGCGAATGGCGCGGCCGTGCTGCTGGAGCCGGCCTTGCGGGCCTTCCCACCTTCGGACGTGTGATCGGCGTCAATCTCTGCGCGCCAAGTGCTGCGCCAGGCGGGTGATTTCCTCTGCATCCGCCTGGCAGGTTTTGACAAATTCGGGCAGGTTTTCGATGCCGGCCAATGCCTCGGGCAGGGCCGGGGCGATCCCCAAGACGCGCTGAACCGCCGGGGCGAATTTGGCGGGATGGGCGGTGGCCAGCAAGATGGTCGGGCCATCCTCATGGCGGGCCAGCGCCCCGGCCAGGCCCACCGCCGTGTGGGGGCAAAGGATTTCCCCAAAGCGCCGATGGGCCCAAAGCATGGCCGCATCGGCCCCGGCCTCGTCCAGGCTGATCACGTCCATTTGGCGGCGCAATTCCTGAACGATGGCAAGCGGCAAATGGGCCTGGCCATCGGCGGCGAAGGCCTCGAAGGCGGCGCGCACCGGGGCCCCATCGCGCCCTGCCGCCTCGAAAACCAGCCGCTCCAGATTGGAAGGGATCTGCACATCCATGCTGACGCTGGAGGTGGCGATCGTGGCCGACATGCGCAATTGGCCGTCGGCCCAAAGGCGCGCCAAGCTGTCATTGGCATTGGTCGCGGCCAAAAGGGGCCCGATCCGCCCGCCGCAGGCCCGGGCCGCCCAGCCCGAAAAGGCATCCCCGAAATTGCCGGTCGGCACCACGAAGCGCGGCGGCGCAGGCCCCGCGCAGCGCGCGCTGGCCCACAGGAAATACGGGATCTGCCCGGCCAGCCGGCCCCAATTGATGGAATTGACCGAACTCCAGCGCCAGCCCTCGGTCGGGCGTGCATTCCCCAAAACGGTTTTCACCAGGCGCTGGCAGGCATCGAAATCCTCCTCCACCGCCAGATTGACGATATTGGGGGATTGGCAGGTGGTCATTTGGCGGCGCTGCATCGGCGAAACCTTCCCCAGGGGGTACAGCACAACAAGGCGGACGCGCGCCGAGCCCTTGAAGGCCTGCACCGCCGCCGCCCCCGTATCCCCGCTGGTGGCGGTGAGAAGCAACAGATTTTCCCCGCGCGCTTCCAGCGCCGCCTCCAGCAATTGCGCCAGGATCTGCATGGCCAGATCCTTGAAGGCCGCACTCGGCCCATGGAACAATTCCAGCAAAAACAGGCGATCATCCAGCTGGCGCAGGGCAACAATGTCTTTGTGGGTGAAGCCGGCCAGCGCCCGCCCCATCAGCGGGGCCAGGCGATCGCGCGGGCCCGCCCCGAAAGCCTCCAATACGGCCAGCGCCTGATCGGCATAGGGCAAAGGCAGGTTTTCGCTGGGCAATTGCGGCCAAGCCTGCGGGACAAACAGGCCCCCATCGGCCGCCAGCCCCTGCAGCAGGCTGTCGTCAAAATTGGCCGCTGCATGGGCTCCGCGCGTGCTGACATAGTGCATGCCGATGCGGTCTCCTTCATTTCGCGGTGTCGGCATATCGCCTTTCGATGAAACCACCAAAGCAACAGAAAATTAACCTGTCGTGCCTCTGGAAATTTTAAACTTTCTCACGCAATGATCATATCGGGCGGCGATTGGGGGCCTTTTCGGGAGCGCATGGATGCGCGTAGCGGCGCTTTTAACCGTTCGAGACGATCGCAAGACGGCTGATCAGCTTTCCGCTTTGCTGGAAAGCCAGGGATTGGCCGTGGATCGCAGCGCCACGGCGCTGGAATCCCCCGCCGATTTCGAGGCCGCCATCGTGCTGTTCTCGCCGGCTGCGGTGCGCTCGTCCTTGCTGTTATGGGCGGCCAAGCAGGCCTTGGATTGCCACAAGCTGGTGCCGATTTTCACGAGCCTCGCCGCTTTGCCGCGGGCCTTCTCGCGCATGCCCATCCATGATCTCAGCGAATGGGCCGGTAATCCCGATCATTCCACCATCACGGCCATCCAGCGCCATCTGACACGCCTCAGCCGGGTGCGCCGGGATGGGATGGCTCTGGGCGAAGTTGGCCGCAATGGCCGAAGCTTCAGCCAGGAGCCGGCTTTGCCCGCTCTGCCCGAGCCGGAGTTTGAAGAGCCACTGGCCTTCCACGAGCCGGAAGAGCATTTCCCCGCCCAAGAGCGCAGCTTTCAGGTTTCGGCCGATGCCGCCAGCCGGCGCCGCCGAATGATCCTGCTGTCGCGCCGCCAAATGGGCCTGCCTACGGCCTGATCGCCAGGGATTGGGCCATGGCCCTGCTTGGCCAGCAGGCTATCAACACGCCATTGCCATTTCACCGCCCTGCCCGCGCAAAGATAGATGGTCAAGGGCGGTATTTTGGTGTAAGTTTTTCTTAATAGGTGTGCCATGGCCCAGGTTTTGATCCGTAATCTTGAAGGGGAAGTCGTTTCCCGGCTCAAGCGCAATGCCGAGGCGCGCGCCCTTTCGCTGGAAGCCTATCTGCGCCTGGTGCTGATCGATGCCGCGCGCCCCAGCCGGGAAGATTTGCTCGTTGAAATCGATGCGATCCGGGCAAGATCGCGGCCTGGGGCTTTGGATGCCGGCTCTTCCGGGCCGGAATTGATCCGAACCGATCGGGAAGGATCGGTGGTTTCCAAGCGCCTGTTCGAAACCTGACGGGCGCGGGAGCCATGACGTGATCGTCGACGCCAGCGTGGCGTTCAAATGGTTTGTTGCCGAACAGGGCTCCGATGATGCGCACGCTGTGCTTCGCAGCGCCGAGCCGCTCACCGCCCCCGATCTCATCGTCACCGAAGTGGCTGCCGCTTTGGCCAAGGCCGTGGCCGCTGGCGCACTCGATGCCACCGATGCCATGGCCAGCCTGGAGCGGCTGCCCAGCCTCTTTGTGGAATTGGCTCCGGCCGCGCCGCTGGTGCAGCGCGCCTTGGAGCTTTCCCTGCACCTGAAACAGCCCGTGCAGGCTTGCCAATATGTGGCCCTGGCCGAGGTGCGCGCGCAAGTCTTGCTCACCGCCGATCGTGCCTTGTACCGCTCGGCCACCGGCTCGCGGCTGGAGCGCCACATGCGGCTGCTTTAGCAGGCTGCTGAAAAAGTCCCGCGGGTCGCGATGCGAGGCGATTTGCGCGATGGCCATAGCGGCGCTATGGCCGAGCGGCGCAACGCACCAGGCGCGGAAAATCACCGCCGTCTCGACCCGCGCGACTTTTTCAGCAGCCTGCTAGCTGCCGCGCCTAATCCAAGGCAAAACTGATGGCCACCGATGTGCGCACGCCCGCCGCAGGCGCGCCATTGGAAAGCGCGGGCGCGGCGCGGAAACGGCGCGCCGCCTCGATCGCAGCCCGGCCAAAGCCCTGGCCAGCCGGCGTTTCACTGCTGACATTGCACAGCAATTCCCCACTGGCCAGCACGCTGCAACTCAAAACGGCACGCCCTTCGATGCCACGGCGGTTTGCTTCAGGCGGATAGACCGCGGAAATGGCCGAGGCACTGGGCCGGCGGGCCCAGACGATGCTGGGCTTGGGCCCGGCGGGTGCAGCCGCCTGGGGGGCGGGTGCCGAACTGGTTTCGGGTGCCGCGACGGCCGGCACGCCCGCCAAGGGCGATCCCGCCGAGGCATCTTCCAGCGGCCGCCCGTATGTAAACACGGCTTCCACATTGGGTGTGGCAGGCTCGCTGGCGGACGCCGGCTTGGCTGCGGAACTGGCCTCATTGGGCGCGGGCAAAGCAGCCGGGCCGGCCGTAACGGGCGGCAAGGCCGCCGGAGCGCGTGATGGGATGGTCGCCGCAATGCGCGGCGCAGCTACGGGTGCCGAGCCAGAGCTTGAATTGGCCGCCCGCGTGGAATTGGGCAAGGCTGCAACCCGGCCGAGATTGCCGGCGGTGTCCAGCGCGACAGCGGCAGGCCCATCGGGCTGGGCTGCGGGGTCAAAGCGCGTGGGCGCTGCCTCATCGCCGGGCTTGGCAAAGGCAACATCCTCAGGCCTGGCCGATTGCCCATTGCGCGCCAGCCAGTAAAAGGCCCCGCCGCCGATCAGGCCCAAAGCGATCAAGACGCCCAGGACGGCACCGAACCCACCAGAGCCGCGCCGGCGCGACTTGGGTTGCGGCTGCGCGCGCGCAGCGGCCCTTGCGAAATCGAGATCGCCCCGATCATCGGCCAGGCCCTGGGGCGGGGCCGATGGGTGGCGATCCCAGGGCGCATCGGCCAGCTCACGATCGAACGGGCCGTGACCGCCGCCAGCAGGCCCGCGCCGCGGGCTCGCAGCCTCCGCCGGCAGGGGATTGGCGGGAACGCGCATGGAAGGGGGATAGGGCTTGGCCGTTGGCTTTCCCGCCGGAACGGCAGCCGGCTTGGGCGGGGGGGCTGATCGCGCGGCCGGAGCTGGCTGGCGCCGCTCCACTGGGGCGCTGGGCGGAGCCTCCCGCGCGGGGGCCTGCGGCGGGCGCGGCACCGGGGCGCGGGCCTCGTGCTGGGCCGGGCCCTCCTTTGTTGGCACGGCGGCCGGGCCGCGCGTGGACCAATCGGCACCAAAGCGCCACGAATCGGCAAAGCGTGCCACGGGCGCTTGCGGGGCATTCGGCTCGGCGGCGGGACGGGGCAAAGCCGCCAGCTTTTGCATGGCCAATTCAGCGAACAGGCCTTCTTCGCCAAAGCGCGTCAGGTAATTTACGAAATCCTCGCGATTGGTGCTGGCCCGAATGGTTTTCCAATAGGCCGCCTCTTCCAGCGACGGATCGGCAGACATTGCTGGCGTGAGGTCATTGGCCGGAGAGGGCCGCGCCGCGACGGGGCGGGCCCCGCCGCCGGCCACTTGCTGCAGGCGCACCGGCTCGGGCGGGGGCGGCACCGGGCGCACGGCCGGGCTAGGCTGAGGCGGTGCAGAGCGCGCGGCCAAAATCAGCTGATCGGCGTCGGCCACAAGGCTATCGAGAGCTTGATCGTCAGGATCGCCCGTCCAGCGGATCAAATCATGCATCACATGATCGCGGAACAGGCCAGCCGGCACATTGATATCGAGGCGGGCCGAAATCAGCCGGCCCATGGCCAAAGCCGATTGGCCAAGGCTGATCGCCGCGCGCGAAGCCGCCATGGTCCTGGACCAGAGGGCCACGATCGCAGGGGATTCCAGCGTGCCGCTCAGGGATTCATACGGGATGGCCTCAACCGAAAACCCGGAGCCGGCCAGCGCCGCACCAATGCCTTCAGCGCGGCCGCGATCCTCGCGCGCGAACAAAATGGTTACGTCCGCCAAAACCTTCTCCCCGGGATGGGCCATTCGAACTCCAGACGTCACACATCCATGAGATCAAATTGCGTTGGGCACCCGATACACAATCATCAGCATGGCATCTGCGTCAACGGCCCTGCGCGCCCCAGCGGCACGCAATGGCACGAAAGGAGCAAATCTTGTGCCGATTATGGGTCAAACCCGGGGAAAGAGCGGAAACATTTTGCGCCCCTAGGGCCAACACTTCGCGCGAAAGCGGGCCAAAATGCGCTGTGAAACCGGGCCAGCGCGAAGATCTCAACAGGCTGATCTTCTCACAGCCCGACATTTTCGCACGTGCAGATGCGCTTTGCGCAGGTTGGTTTTTACAAATACCGGCCAAACATGCAGGCATCGGCCAGACTTTCTACGCCACCCTCTGCGAACATTTTGAGTATCACAAAATCATCGCCCAGGGCCATCGGCTTTTTGGTCTTTGCTCGATGCACAGGGCCCTAAGTTCCGGCGCACAGTATTTGTGATTGCCGATCAAGTGCTGTCATTCGCCCCGAAGGCTGCATCCAAAACCGTGTTTTTTGGCATCCAAAAATATATCGCAACCCACCAATCCGGCCTTGCCAACGCCGCAATATATCGGTAAGCGATATTAATTATTGCAAGGCAATAATTTTTTGGGGGATGGCATGTTCTGGCTTTTGGCTTCAGCGGCGCTCGTGGCGGCACCTCCAGCGACGGCCGCTCCGGCTGCCGAGAGCAGCGATGGCCGCATCATCTACCCGCCCGAATTTTTCGCCGCCGTGCGGGCCACCACGGCGCTGGAAATGGTCAATCGCGTGCCGGGCTTTGTGCTGGACGAAGGCGGCTCGGCACGCGGATTTGGCGGGTTGGCCGGCAATGTGCTGATCGATGGCAAGCGGCCCTCCACCAAATCGGAGGGGCTCGGCAATATTCTCGCTCGCATCCCCGCTTCCAGCGTTCTGCGGCTGGAACTCATTCGCGGGGCATCGGGAGGCTTTGATCTGGCCGGCCAGGCCGTCGTGGTCAATGTCGTACAGCGCACCGACAAGCCCTATGAGCTGATCGTAGCCCAAGAAACGCGCTTTTTCGGGGATGCCGTGCGGCCCAGCGCCCGGGTCAATGGCAGCTACAAGCTTGGCCCCTCCAAGTTCAACGGAGAGGTGTTCCTGTTCAGCCAAAAGCAAAGCTTTAACGCCATCGAGCGGCATTTCTCTCCGCCCGGCACCCTCGATACGATTGATATCGAGCCGACCACCGATCCCTTCTTTCAGGCGGAAGTCAAAGCGGGCTTTGAGCGCAATTTGGCCAATGGTGGCACCATCAACGCGCGCTTTTCCGGGCTTGCCTCCCGATTTCAGGAATTGTCGCCGCAGCGGATCCTGAATGCCAATCTCGACGTGCTGACGGAGCAAAATTCCGATTTCACGCAAAGCAATCGCCAGGCTGAAATCAGCGTGGATGTCGATCAGCCGCTGGGGCCCAAAACCCGCGTGAAGCTGGTGGCCCTGCAATCCCTGCAAACCGAAAGGGGGCTTTCGGCTTTTACCGAATCGCTGCGCACGCCGCGGCAAAGCCTTTCCGAATTCGCGTCCAACTCCCTGCAGGGGGAATCGGTGCTGCGCGCCACGTTTTCGCTCAAACCCACCAAGAAACTCACCATCGAGTCCGGGGCCGAAGGGGCCTATAATTTCCTGGAAAGCAATGTGGCGCTGTCCATCACCGATGCAGGCGGGCGCCAGCCCATCCCGCTGCCCTCCTCCGATGTGCGCGTCGCCGAAGGCCGGGGCGAAATCTTCAACACGGCCACCTATGCCCAATCGCCGAAATTGACGCTGGAAGTTGCCATGCGCGTGGAGTTTTCGACCATCCGCCAATCGGGTGACACGCAGCTGACACGGTTTTTCTTCTATCCCAAGCCGCGCGTCCTGGCTTCTTATTCCCCGATCAAGGGCCGCCAGTTCCGCTTCAGCGTGGAGCGCACGGTGGGCCAGCTCAATTTCTTCGATTTTGTCACCTCCACCAATTTGACCGACGATTTGACCGATGCCGGCAATCCCGATCTCGAACCCGATCGCGCCTGGGAATATCGCGCCGCTCTGGAGCAGCGCTGGGGCAGCAAAGGCAGCGCCACGCTCACCTTTGGCTATGATGATTTGCAGGCCGTGGCCGATGTGGTGCCGGTTCGCACCGACACCGGCGTATTCGACGCGCCGGGCAATCTTGGCGCGGGGCGGCGCTATCAGCTGCGCCTGGAATCCAATATCCCGCTGGATTTTCTCGGCCTCAAAGGCGCGGTGCTGGATAGCGATGTCACCTGGCAGAGCACCGAAGTGACCGATCCGACAACGGGCCAGGATCGGCGCATTTCCTTCGAAGCCCCGGTTCAGGCGGAAATCGAGTTTCGCTGGGATCTCGAAAAGCTGCGCTCCACCGCCACCTTGTTCACGTTTTTCGCGGGCGATCGCCAATCTTTCCGGGTCGTTGAAACCCAGGTGCGCGATTCCTCCCCCTTCGTGGAAGCCTCCTGGGAATACAAGGGCATCAAGAACACCTCGATCCGCTTTGCGGTCAACAATGTCGCCAACGAAGCCAATCGGCGCTCGCGCTTTGTGTTCAATGGCCCGCGCAACACGGGAGAACTGGTGCGGATCGATCAGCGCACCTCCCGGCGCGGCCCGTTCGGGTTGATCCGCATTCGGCACGTATTTTAGGGCAAGCGCTTGCGCCCATCCATCGGTTTGATATGCATATGATATCATTTTGATGGAGCAGCGAGTCCATGGCCATTCCGCAACTGACCCAATCGCAAGAGCGCCCCGCCCAAACTTCCTCCGGGGGCATCGCTTTGCTGGTGATCCTCCTGCTGCTGGCCGCCATTGGCTATGGCATCCTCGCCGGCCTGAACGGCACCTATTTGGGATTCTGGCGCCTGCTGGCTTTGATCAGCGCGGTTGTGGGCTTGGTGCTGATGCTGGGCGGCCTCTACACGCTGCAGCCGAACGAAAGCGCCGTCATCACGCTGTTCAGCAATTACAAGGGCACGGATCGCCATGCCGGCCTGCGCTGGGTGCCCTTCTGGTATGGCAAGAAGAAAATCTCGGTGCGGGCCCGCAATGTCACCAGCCCCACGCTGAAGGTGAATGACAAAGGCGGCAGCCCGATCGAGATCGGTGCGGTGGTCGTCTGGCGCGTGGCCGATACCGCCCGCGCGCTGTTTGACGTGGATAATTATGTCCATTTCATCAATATCCAGATCGAAACGGCTTTGCGCGAAATCGGCTCGCATTTTGCCTATGACAGCCACGAATCGAGCGAGCCCTCCTTGCGCGCCAATGGCGATGATGTGGGCGAAATGCTGCGCCAGCGTTTGCAGGAGCGGATCGAGCTTGCCGGGCTGTCCATCGTCGAGGCCAAGCTTTCGCATCTTGCCTATGCGCCGGAAATCGCCGGGGCCATGCTGCGCCGCCAGCAGGCCGAGGCGGTGCTGGCCGCGCGCGCCAAGATCGTGCATGGCGCGGTTTCGATGGTCGAAAGCGCGCTCCAGCAGCTGAGCGAACGCGGCATTGTCCAGCTCGATGATGAGCGGCGTGCCGCCATGGTTTCCAACCTGCTGGTCGTGCTGTGCGGCGATCGCGATGCCCAGCCCGTGGTCAATGCCGGGACTCTTTATAACTAGCGCATTTTCAACAAAAGTGGAGTTGCGGTTTTGTGCCCGAAAATGCGCAGA